>NZ_CFDJES010000008.1:0-20114 GCF_983723665.1 Cobetia sp.
GGCACTTATCCCGAACCGCCCCTGTAGCCTTGCTGCAGGGGCGGTTCTCTTTGTGCGCAGGAAAAATCATAGGCGTGAAGGTCATGCGTGGGATAAGCCATGTGTGACATGTGTGGAAAGGCACGCATAGAGACGTCAGCAGATCCGCTGTGCAGAAAGAAGCTCAAAGGAAGCGCCCCTGTCACTGATGTGGCAGGGGCGTTTTTGCATTCTCGGCGCCTTGGTCGAGCGGGGTAAAGAAGTGATGCTCGGGGTAAAGAAGAGCAAAGCGGCTGTGGAAAACTCAAGATTCGTCAGTGCAGGAGCTACCCACACGAACTCGCGGCAGCTGCTTTCCCTCCCGTGTGCTGTTGGGTGACACGGGTCTCGGAGCCACTGGGCGGCATGCCATGAGCGCTCTCGATACGAGTCTTGCGAGAGCCGTCTGGTGCGCTTTTGAGCATGGCTCAGTCACGAAAAAAGCCCTGCCACACAGCGTGTGACAGGGCTTTGAGATGATGATCTTGCGCGATTGTCTTGTGCGATCAGTTTGCTCTATTTCAGCGACTACAGAGCAAGGCTTGGAGTGTGCTTCATGACTTGGCGAGCCAGAACCACCAGACAATGGCGGCGATCAGGCCGAGCCCTAGCAGATTGATGGCCATGCAGATCATGCTGACGCTCCTTGTGAGGTGGTGGCGGTATTCTCAGGGTTACTCGTTGCGGATCCAGCTGCACTCGGGGGCGTATAGCGACGCAGACGATTGGCATTGGTCACGACGGTGACCGAGGACAGGGACATGGCCAGTCCCGCGATGACCGGCGACAGCAACATGCCCGTGAAGGGGTAGAGGATGCCCGCGGCAATCGGGATGCCGATCAGGTTGTAGCCGAAGGCCCCCACCAGGTTCTGCTTGATGTTGCGCAGGGTGGCCTGGCTGATCGCGATCGCATCCGCGACCCCGCCCAGCGACGGCTGCATCAACGTGATACCGGCGGTCTCGATGGCGACGTCGGTACCTTCGCCCATCGCGAAGCCGACATCGGCCAGCGCCAGCGCCGGCGCATCATTGATGCCATCGCCGACCATGCCCACTACATGACCTTCCTGCTGCAGCCGCGCGATCTCGTCGTGCTTGTCATCCGGTGAGACGCCGGCACGGTAATCATCGATACCGGTCTCGCGCGCCACGGCCGCTGCCGTGTGAGGGTTGTCACCGGTCAGCATGATCACCTTGAGGCCGATGGCATGCAGGCGAGCGATGGCATCGCGGCTATCGTCACGTAGCGGATCGGCCAGGCCGAAGACGGCGAGCAATTCATCGTCGCGGGCCATCAGGATCAAGGTGCGCGCATTGTCTTCCAGCGCTGTGATCTGCTCGCTGAGAGGGGTCAGGCTGATGCCTGCCTCTTCCAGCATGGCAGCGTTGCCCATGCGCCAGGTGCGCCCTGCATCGTCCTGGGCCTGAATGCCGCGCCCGCTGATGGTCTGGTAGTCATGGAAGGCCTTGCTGCGCGAGGCATCGGGGCGTCTGGCTTCGATATGTGCCAGCAGTGCCGCGGCCAGCGGGTGCTCGGAGCCCCGCTCCAGTGCATATGCTGCATCCAGTACGGTTTCCTCGTCTTCCCCTTCGAGGAGCGAGACCTCGGTGACCTCCGGCTTGCCGCGCGTCAGGGTGCCGGTCTTGTCGACCACCAGTGCGGTCAAGCGACTGGCGGTCTGCAGTGCCTCACCGCTGCGTACCAGTACGCCATGTTCCGCCGCCTTGCCGACCCCGATCATGGTCGAGATCGGCGTCGCCAGGCCCAGCGCACACGGGCAGGCGATGACGAGTACCGCCGTCGCGACCACCAGCATATGCACGCCGGTCGGCGCAGGCCCGAAGTTGAACCACACCAGCGCCGCGACGATGGCGATGATCATCACGCTGGGCACGAATACGCCGGAAATGGTGTCAGCCAGCCGGCCGATCGGCGGGCGCGAATTCTGCGCCTGACGCACCTGGCTGATGATGCGTCCCAGGCGCGTCTCGCTACCGACTCGCTCGACTTCGAAGACCAGACTGCCACGCGTATTGAGCGTACCGGCGGCTACCTCGTCGCCGATACCGCGTGACACGGGCAGCGGCTCACCGCTGAGCATCGATTCATCGATGTGGCTCTGGCCCTCGATGACCCGGCCATCCACCGGGATGCGCTCACCGGGGCGAATGCGCACCTGGTCCCCGCTGCGGACCTCGTTGATATCGATCTCGCGCTCTTCCCCGTCGCGGATCACGCGGGCCGTGCGGGTCTGCAGATCCAGCAGCGCGCGCAGCGCCTGCTGAGTACGGCCCCGGGCGCGGACTTCCAGTGCCTGCCCCAGGCTGATCAAGCCGATGATCATGGTCGAGGCTTCAAAGTAGAGCCCGCGCGCCGCCGGGGGTACGCTGTCGGGAAACAGCAGCACGCCCATGGAGTAAAGCCATGCCGCCCCGGTACCGAGCGCCACCAACGTATCCATGTTGGCCTGATGGTGCGTGAAGGCCTTCCAGGCGCTGGTGAAGAAGCTGCGTCCTGCCGTGGCGAGCACGCCCAGCACGGCGACGCCGATAGCCAGCCACACCCCGCGCTCGAGCCCCTCGAAGCCGGGATGATGGAAGAACATGCTGATCATCAGGGGGATGCCGATGCCCAGTGACAGCACGCTGTCACGGACACGAGAGCGATATTCCTGATCGGCGTCCTCTTGCTGTTGCTGCTCACCGGCCTGCGCGTCTTCCACCAGGCTTGCCCCATAGCCGACGCCTTCGATGGCAGAGACGATCTCGTCGGGAGCGAGGCGGCTCGTGACCTGGGCGGTGCGCGAGGCGAAGTTGACCTGCGCCTGCTCCACTCCATCCAGGCCATCCAGTGCCTTCTGGATCGTCGCCACGCAGCTGGCGCAGGTGACGCCGGACAGTGAGAACTCGGCGCTTGCGCTATCGGCTGGCTGGCTCGCAGTCGCTGTCTTGTTTGCAACGACCGGCGTATCAGCAGCCGGCGCGACTTGAGCTTCCCCCTCCACGGTGGGGGCCTCAAGCGAATAGTCCGTCTCGAGGATGATTCTCTCGAGCAGCCCGCGCGGCAGACAGGTGTCCACGTCGAGAATGTCTTCTTTCGGCGTGCCAGTGACTTGCGCAGCCTCATCCCAGTGCTGGATGGCCTCGCGCAATCTGGCGACGCACTTCTGGCAGTGCATGCCGTACACCGACAGATCGTGATGGGCGCGTTCCGGCAGGGCTTCCTCCTTGAGGGGGTAGCCGCAGTCGTCCGCGACTTCCTGCAGTGCCGTGGATGACAGCTGACTGTGCATCAGCAACAGCTCTGCGTCAGGCGCGCCGAGCAACTCGGCCTGCGGGTCCTGCGCCTGCAGGGCACGACGAATCCTGCTGACACAGCCCTGACAATGGATGCCTGGCGCCTGCAGAAGGCGTGTCTCGGGAAGTGATGTGGTCATCATGATTGCCCCCCGTCGCGGCGTTTGGAAGTGGAAGCGGTGTCGGGCACGTCCTGTGGAAAGCCTTCGATCAGGCAGCACACGCTGTTGCCGTCCGGCACGCCATCCGGCAGGTCCTGCCAGCAATCCAGCGCGTGCTCCATGCGCTCTGCGAGGGCTTCCAGCTCACGAATGCGCTCGCGCACTCTCGGCAGGTGCTGTCGCAGCAGGTCACGCACCAGCGGGCACGGCGAGTCGTGCTGGTCCGCCTGCTCGAGAATCTGTTTGATGTCGGCAAGGCTGAAGCCCAGCTGGCGTGCCTGACTGATGAATTTGAGGCGTACCAGCGCCTGCTCATCGAAGCGCTGGTAGTTGTTGACGGGATCACGTCGGGCCGTGATCAGCCCCTGGCGCGTGTAATGGCGAACGGTTTCGGCGGTGACGCCCCCCGCGCGGGCCAGTTCGGCGACTTTCATTGCATCATCTCCTGGTGATCAAGAATGGCGGAGAGAGCATTCGGCTGCCCTGAAGGTCTGTCGGCAGCCAATGTTCCGTGACTGATCATCAGTGTAAGACTTATGTGTTGCACATAGGTCAAGCGAGCCGATACATACGAAAAAGCTGATGTTCGACCAATAGGCTAGAGGGGGGAGCAGAGGAGGCTGTCGTGTTTTAAACGCTGGAGACAAGGCACTAAATCGTCGTCAGGTCATGGGCTTAGCAGCACGTGACAGTGCAGACATGAATGAAAGTTCCCTGAATACTAGAAATCTCCCTATTCAAACAAACGTTCGCCCTTGACTTGAACGCACGACTCGCCCAAAACGTAGGTGACAGAGCTATGCATCAACGAATGATAACAACAACATGCGGCTCTCCAGCCACCTGCAATGGGACGCCATCCATAATGAAAAACAAGATGAACAAACTCACCCTCGGGGTCGCTCTGGCAGCGGCTGCCACGGCTTATGCCGGTGGCGTTCACGCGGGGGCCTTCCAGCTGAACGAGCAGAGTGTCAGTACCCAGGGCACCTCCTTCGCCGGGCGCGCCTCGAATGCCAATGATGCCTCCACCGTGTTCGGCAACCCGGCCGGCATGTCCTTCCTGGATCGTGCCCAGATCACCGGCGGTGTGACCTATCTGGACGTCAATACCGATATTGATGTCGCCAGCGCGAATGATGCACTCGGTCGGCCAGTCTCTGGCGGAGATGACGGTGACATGGTGCCGGGGGCGGCAGTGCCTTCCTTCTATTACGTGCAGCCGATGAATGACCGGGTAGCACTGGGCTTCGGGGTCTACGCACCCTTTGGTGTGATCACCGATTATGGTTCTGATTTCCGTGGCCGTTATTTCGCCAATTACAGTGAAGTCGAGGTGGTCACCGCCCAGCCGACCATCTCCTATCGCATCAATGACAAGTGGGCCATCGGCGCCGGTGTGACCTACAACAGTATCAAGGGTGAGTTGACGTCGAATACTGTCGATGTCGGCGCCGGCGATGGCAAGGTCAAGATCAAGGGCGACGATGCCGCCTGGGGCTACAACGTCGGGGTCATCTTCCAGCCGGTGGAAAGTACCCGTCTCGGTCTGTCCTATCGCTCCAAGGTGGATTACAGCCTGGATGGCGAGGCCAAGTACAACAATGTCTTCACTGGCGCGGGCTTCGCGAATACCGAGCAGGATGCGTCGCTGGACTTGACCCTGCCGGAAAGCATCGACTTCTCCGTGACGCACAAGCTGGATGATCGCTGGACGCTGATGGCGGGCGTGACCTGGGTGCACTGGAGCCGCTTCGACGAGATCGCGGTGGAAGTCGACAACACGAGCGACATCGTCGAGGAGCAGGGCTACGAGGACAGCTGGCAGTACGCGGTGGGCCTCAGCTATCAGCTCAATCCGCAGTGGGTGCTGCGTACCGGCATGGCCTTCGATGACAGCCCGACCGTGGATGAGCATCGCAGCGCGCGTATCCCGTCCGGTGATCGCACCATCTTCTCGCTGGGGGCCGGCTGGACGCCGATGCCGGAGCTGACCATCGACATGGCCTACACCTACCTGTGGGAAGAGACTGCCACCGTCAGCCTGAGCGAGCCCAACCGTGGCACCTATGAAGCCGATTACGAGAATGAAGCGCATGGCTTCGGTCTCGGCGCGACCTATCGCTTCTGAGCACGTAAGCGGCTGAAACGCTGAGCTGGTCTCGGGACAACCGATACAGCCGATACAAAAAACGCCCGGTCATATGACCGGGCGTTTTTTGTCGTCTCTGCCGGGTTCATCAGGCAAGGGCGGAACTATCGCCTCAGCGCGAGCATTGGCGAACCGTCACCAGCGTCTGACATGACGATCAGAAGTCATAACGCGCCAGGAACATCAGCTGGTCGCGGTCGGCGCTGTACTCGCTGCCGTCTGACAGGCGGCTGTTGTCGAAGCGATACTCGGTGGCCAGCGTCAGGTCCTTGACCCGCCAGGCCGCGCCCAGAATCTGATAGGCGTAGCGTGCTTCGCTGTCGGCGTCCTCCAGGTGATTCAAGCCACCGTAGAGCTCGACACTGTCATCGCCCCAGATGACCTCCTTGAACTTGTAGTTGACCACGAATTCCGCGCCGCGCGCCTTGTCGACGAAATCTTCCGAGGAGTCCAGGGTGCTGCCGGCGATGTGGTTGCGATACTCCCCGCCGACGAGGGCGATGTACCAGTTGCCCGGTGACCAGTGACCGCCGAGCAGCCAGGCATCGATATCGCCGTTCTCGCTGTTGCCGCTCTCGTAGTCGCTCAGCTCCGTATGGTGGAAGACGCCGCCCACCGTGAAGTCCTCGTTCGGGTGCCAGTTGAGCGCGGCTTCATAGCTGTAGTCACGCTCATACCCCGAATACTCGGTCTCGGTGGTGAAGACGCCATCCTCGAAGAGTGAGGTCTCGTTGCTGTGCTGGCCATCATGGCCGAGCTGGTAGAGCAGGCCGACAGTGACATCGTCGAAGCCCTTCTTCCAGTAGAGCGAGTTGTCCGGCCGCCCCGTGCCATGCAGGCCGCCGTCACCGCTGCGGCCTTCGAAGGTGCCGGACGCCTCGCCACCATTGATCCAGAACCAGTCGGTGTTGACGGCCACCATGTCGTACCAGGGGCCATACTGCTTGCCGACCGTGAAGCTGCCCCATTTCTCGTGGGCCGCTCCGGCATAGAGCATGCGCTTGTAGTGAGCATCGGTGCCGTCCTTGAACCAGGGATCGAAGCCCCATTCGGCGCGGATGATGGAGCTCCAGCCCTGCTCGAACTGATGCTCGTGGATCAGGCGCACCCGCGAGCCGCCGTTGTAGATCTCATCGTGTGCGCCATCCTGGATCACCGCAAACGCCGCCAGGCGGCCACTGAACTCGACGCGGTCGGTATCCGTCTTGTAGACCTCGATGGCCTGGGCCATGGGGCTCATGCTCAGCAGTCCCGTGCCGAGCAGGGCTGCGCCAATCGCGTGACGCAGTCGTGAGTGAGTGTGGAGGGGGATGCTGGCTGTTGTTGTAGGTTGCATCGTCATCCTGTGCATGTCTTTCCATCGGTGTGGGTCATGCCGGAGCATCCTGCTCCGGCCTCGGTCGGGTGCAAGCACCCGGTTGGCAGCCAATGTCGATTCGTGTGAGCGACTCGGCTGCCCTTGCCCGGGGCGAGGCCGAGCGCTCATCGCCACCCTTCAGACAGGCAGTGATGAGGCCCTGCGCCATTTCCCGGGCAAAGCGGGGTCTTGATGGGCGCCGCAGCGCCCATCAGGCATGTCGTCTTTTCAGGGTGTCAGTGGTGCGTCTGACCCAGGTCCGGGGCGAAGGCGGCCTGCATCAATTCACGCGTATAACGCTCACGGGGTGCCTCGAAGATGGCGTGGGTACTGCCGCTTTCCACCACCTCGCCTTCCTTCATCACGATGAGGTGGTCTGACAGCGCGCGGACTACCGCCAGGTCATGGCTGATGAACAGATAGGTCAGGCCGTGGCGCGCCTGCAGGTCGCGCAGCAGGTCGATGACCGTGACCTGTACCGAGCGGTCCAGCGCCGAAGTCGGCTCGTCCAGCAGCAGGAATTCCGGTTTGAGCACCAGGGCGCGGGCGATGGCGATGCGCTGGCGCTGACCGCCGGAGAACTCATGCGGATAGCGATTGCGCATGCCGGGGTCGAGGCTGACCTCGCTCAGGGCGTCGCAGACCCGCGCATCGCGCTGGGCGCGATTGAGCTCGGGGTGATGCACGCGCAGGCCTTCGCTGATGATCTCGCCCACGGTCAGGCGCGGCGACAGGGAGCCGAAGGGGTCCTGGAAGACGACCTGCATGCGCGAGCGCAAGGGGCGCATGCCCGACTTGTCCAGCGGCATGATATCGACACCATCGAAGCTGATCTGGCCCTGGCTCTTGAGCAGGCGCAGCAGGGCGCGCCCCAGCGTCGACTTGCCGGAGCCGGACTCGCCGACGATGCCGATGGTCTGGCCGCGTCGCACCTCGAGATCGATGCCGCGCACCGCCTCGAAGGCGACCTTGGGCCCGAACAGCGGACGCTTGATGGTGAAACTGACACGCACATCGCGCGCCGACAGCAGCACCGGTGCATCCGCGGCCACCGGCGCCTTCTCGCCGGCCGGTTCGGCATCGATCAGCATGCGGGTGTAGGCGTGCTGCGGGCTCTCGAAGACGTCGTGGGTGGCGCCGGTTTCCAGCAGCTCGCCGTGACGCATCACGCAGACGCGGTCCGCGAAGTGGCGCACGATGCTCAGGTCGTGGGTGATGAACAGGATCGCCATGCCGTAGCGCTGCTGCAGCGACTTGAGCAGCCGCAGGATCTGCGCCTGCACCGTGACATCCAGCGCGGTGGTCGGCTCATCGGCGATCAGCAGGTCCGGCTCGCAGGCCAGCGCGATGGCGATCATCACGCGCTGACGCTGGCCACCGGACAGCTCGTGGGGATAGCTGTCGATACGTCGCGCCGGCTCCGGGATGCCGACCTGCTCGAGCAGTTCCAGCGCCTTGTGGCGAGCCGCGCGGCCCTTGAGGTCACGATGCAGTGCCAGTACCTCGATGATCTGGCGCCCGATGCGGTGCAGCGGATTGAGCGAGGTCATCGGCTCCTGGAAGACGGTGGCGATGCGGTTGCCGCGCAGCTCGCGCATGCGCCGCGTCGAGGCACTCAGCAGGTCTTCGCCGCGCAGGCGGATGGCGCCCTTGATCTCGGCGAGTTCCGGCAGCAGGCGCAGAATGGCGGTGGACGTGACCGACTTGCCGGAGCCGGACTCGCCGACCAGCGCCAGCGTCTCGCCCTTGTTGAGAGTGAAGCTGACGCCCTTGACGGCGGGTACCGCGCCATCCGGCAGCTGGAAGTCGACCTTGAGGTCATTGATCTCCATCAGCGGCGGCGTGCCCGGCGCCTCGGCGGCCAGCCCCAGGCGAGTCAGGGTGTCGGCGCGCGCCTGGTCGGCGGCGTTGCGTGCTGGCGGCAGGCTGGAGGAGGTGCCGGAGGTAGAGGGTGAAGAAGTCATGATCAGCGCTCCGGTTCAGCGAGTCTTGGGGTCGAGGGCATCACGCAGCCCATCGCCGAGGAAGTTGAGGCAGAACAGGGTCGCGGCGAGGAAGGCCGAGGGCACCAGCAGCATCCAGGGGGCGGTCTCCATCATGTCCTTGCCTTCGGAGATCAACACGCCCCATGAGGTCAGCGGTTCCTGCACGCCGAGGCCGAGGAACGACAGGAAGCTTTCCAGCAGGATGACCTTGGGCACCGTCAGCGTGACGTAGACGATCACCGGCCCCAGCGCATTGGGAATCAGGTGGCGGGTGACTACCTGCAGGTCACGCACGCCGAGTGCATGCGCCGCCTCGACGAATTCACGCTTCTTGAGCGCCAGCACCTGGCCGCGCACGATGCGCGACATGTCCAGCCACTCCACCGCGCCGATGGCGGCGTAGATCAGGAAGATGTTGCGACCGAACACCACCATCAGCAGGATCACCAGGAACATGAACGGCAGCGAATACATGATGTCGACGAAGCGCATCATCAGGTTGTCGGTGCGTCCGCCGAAATAGCCGGAGACGGCGCCGTAGAGCACGCCGATCACCAGGCTGACGAAGGTGGCGACCAGCGCCACCGACAGCGAGATCTGGCCGCCATGCAGGGTGCGGGTCAGCAGGTCGCGGCCGTTGACGTCGGTGCCGAAGACGTGCCCGGAGGCCAGGTCCGGACCGGTGCCGATGGCGTTCCAGTCGACTTCATCGAGTTCGAAGGGCGTCAGCCATGGGCCGATCAGGCAGGCCAGCACGATGACGGCCATCACCACCAGGCTGCACATGGCAGCGCGGTTCTGCTTGAGACGACGCCAGGCGTCGCGGGTCAGGCTGTCGCCTGCCGGCGCGGCAGGGGGCTGGCCGTCGAAGGCGCTGGCACCGCCGGTGCCGTGGGGAGCGGGAGTTGTCTGTGACATGTCAGGGCCTCGGGTCAGTCGTCGTAGCGGATCTGCGGGTCGAGCATGCTGTAGAGCAGATCGACGATCAGGTTGAGCAGCAGGATCAAGGCGCCATAGAAGACCACCGTACCCATCACCAGGGTGTAGTCACGATTGAGCGCACCCTGCACGAAATAGCGCCCGATGCCGGGAATGCCGAAGATCTGCTCGATCACCACCGAGCCGGTGATGATGCCGGCGATGGCCGGGCCGAGATACGAGACCACCGGCAGCATCGCCGGTCGCAATGCATGGCGCAGAATCACCTTCCACTCGCTCAGCCCCTTGGCGCGGGCGGTGCGGATGTAGTGACTGCCGAGCACCTCGATCATGCTGGCGCGCATCATGCGGGCGATGTAGGCGATCTGCTGGATGGAGAGCGCCACCACCGGCAGCAGCAGGTTCTGCCAGGCGCCACCGTTCCAACCGCCGGCCGGCAACCAGCCGAGCAGCACGCCGAACACCAGCGCCAGCAGCGGGGCGATCACGAAATTGGGCACCGCGATCCCCGCCAGCGCAGTACTCATCACCACGTAATCCGCCGTCGAGTTGCGCCGGATGGCCGCGATCACCCCCAGCGGCACACCGATCAGCAGCGCGGCCAGAATCGCCCACATCCCCAGCTCCAGACTGGCCGGGAAGCCCTGGCTGATCAGCTCGCTGACATCGAAGTCCTTGTACTTGAAGGACGGACCGAGATCGCCCTGCACCAGATCGCCCAGATAGCGCAGATACTGCATCGGCAATGGCTCATCCAGGTGATAGGCCGCGCGCAGGTTCTGCTCGATTTCCGGGGGCAGGCGGCGCTCGCCATCGAAGGGGCCGCCCGGGGCGACCCGCATCAGGAAGAACGACAGGGTGATCACGATCAGCAGGGTGGGAATCGCCTGCAGCAACCGTTTGAGGGTGTAGCTCAGCATCCAGTGCTCCGTCCGGGCCGCTGCCCGGGTGTGTCGTTGTTATTGGTGACTGTCGTCTGTCAGTGCGAGGTATCGAGCTGCAGATAGCGACTCGGGTGCACGTCCAGCGCATTGGGCGCCCAGCCGCTGATGGCGGGGTCGACCAGGCTGGAGGTGACATAGTCGTAGAGCGGCAGCACCACATCGTTGTCGAGCAGATACTGCTCGGCATCGTGGAGCTGGCGCTGGCGGGTGCCGACGTCTCCTTCACGCGCCGCCGCCTCGATCAGCGCATCGTAGGTCGGTGAGCTGAGCCCGGGCGCGTTGGAGGTGTTGTCGCTGCTGAAGGCGTTCAGGAAGTCGTAGGCATCGGCGATGGTGGCGATCATGCCGTAACGGCCGACCTCGAAATCGCCCAGCGCCAGATCGCGGTAATGCACCGCGGCCTCGGTGTTGGTCAGCGTCACCTTCACGCCCAGCGGTTTCCACATCGCCCCCAGGGCCACGGCGATCTTCTTGTGGTCTTCCAGGGTGTTGTAGCGCAGGGTCAGCTCAAGCGGGGTATCCGGGCCGTAGCCCGCGTCGGCCATCAGCTCACGCGCCTTCGCCATGCGCCTGTCCATCGACCAGTCAGCGAAGTCGAAGCGCGCGCCCTGATGCTCACCCAATGCCTTCGGCACGAAGTGCCAGGAGGGAATCTGGCCCATGCCGAGAATGCGCTCGGTGATCACCTCACGGCGCGTGGCCAGATTCAGCGCGCGACGAATGCGCTGGTCGGCCACCGGCGAGCCCTCGCGCAGATTGAAGACATAGAAGTACTCGCCGAGGATCGGGTAGGTCTGCAGGGCAGCGGCCAGATTGTCCTGGATCCAGGCGTAATGGCTGGCGGGCACACCGTAGGCGATCTCGACCTCGCCGGCGCGGAAGCGATTGAGCGCGGCATGACTCTCTTCGATGGGCAGGTAGACCACCTCATCGAGCGCGACCGTGTCCGCCGCGTGATAGCGCGGATTGGGCGTCAGGCGAATCTCGGCCTGGGGCGACCAGGTCTTGAGCACGAAGGCACCCGAGGTGGCCATGTTGGCCGGCCGCGTCCAGTCAGCGCCCTTGGCCGCGATCACATGGCGTGGCAGCGGGGCGGCTTCGCTCATCGCCAGCGTCTGCTCCAGCGTCGCCGAAGGGTGGCTGAGAGTGATGGTGAGCGTCTGCGCATCGGGCGCGGCCACGCCGAGTTGCTCCGGCGCCAGCGCACCGGTATTCACCGCTCGGGCATTGACGATCGGGTAGTAGAGCGTGGCGTTGTGGGCCGCGGTGGCGGGTGTCAGCAGGCGGCGCAGCGCGAAGACGGCATCCTCGGCGGTCAGCGGCGTGCCGTCTGACCATTCGAGCCCCTCGCGCAGATGAAAGGTCCAGCTCAGCCCATCGGCGGACGACTCCCAGCGCTCTGCCAGCCCGGGAATCAGCTCGCCATTGGCGGAGTAGGCGATCAGCGGCTCGAACAGATCACGCGTGATGCGTGTCTCCCAGGTGCCGTTGGTCTGTTGCGGGTCCAGCGAGCCGGGCTCGGCGCCATTGGCGATACGCAGGATCTGCTCGCTCTGGCTCGTGGATTCTGCTGCCATGGCGCTGCCGGAAGCGCCGAGGGAGAGGGGGAGAACGGACAGCAGCAGGCCTGCGCTGAGGCTTGCCGCGCATTGCATCGGTGAGGTGGGGGACATGCATGAACTCCTTGTCACGCCCGTGGGGCGCGACGTCATCTTCTGGTGCCATCCTTGGCAGATGCCACGCTCCTGCCCTGCCAGGCACGAGCGTGGACCCATGACGATCTAGAGAGCGGCGAGCCGGGTCAGAGGCTCACAGGGCTCGCCTCACTCGGAGAACGAGACCCAGCGCGAGCGGTGGGTATCCTCGATGTTGTTCTTCCAGCCGCTGAGCCTGGGGTTCACCAGATTGCGCGACACGTAGTAGTAGATCGGCAGCACGGCGTAGTCATCCAGCGCCTTGCGCTCGGCGTCCTGCATCAGTGCCTCGCGATCCTTCATGTCGAGCGTATTGGCGGCCTTCTGCATGTCGTCATCCAGCGCCTTGTTGGAATAGGCGCCGTAATTGTTGGGCACGCCGCTTTCCAGCAGGTTGAGGAAGTTCTGGGCGTCGTTGTAGTCGCCGATCCAGCCGGCGCGGCCGACATCGAACTTGCCCTGGCGCATGTCCTCGTAGTGCACCGCGACCTCGGCGTTCAGCAGATTGACCTTCACGCCCAGCGGCTTCCACATCGCGGCGGCGGCGATGGCCACCTTCTTGTGGTCTTCGCTGGTGTTGTAGCGCAGGGTCAGCTCCAGCGGATTGTCCGGGCCATAACCGGCGTCTTCCATCAGAGACCTGGCCTTCTGCATGCGCTCATCCATCGACATGTCCTTGAAGGCCATCTCCTGGATGTCGTAGTGGTTCACCCCGGTGGGCACGAAGCTGTAGGCCGGCACTTCGCCGGTACCGAGAATCTTGTCGGTGATGATGTTGCGGCGGATGGAGAGGTTGAGCGCCTCGCGCACGCGCGGGTCTGCCGTGGCATGACCATCGCGCGAGTTGAGCACGTAGTAGTAGATGCCCAGGTAGGGCGCGACGTGGGTGGCGTCCGGCAGGTTGTCCTTCAGCCAGCCGTATTGCTGGGTCGGGAATTCGCGCGCGATGTCGATCTCGCCGGCGCGGAAGCGCTTCAGGGCGCTGTTGCGCTCCTCGATGGGGTAGTAGATCACCTCATCCAGCGCGACCTCCCTGGCATCGTGGAACTCAGGATTCTTGAGCGCGACGATGCGGGTCTGCGGCTGCCACTCGCTCAGCTCGAAGGCACCGTTGGAGACCATCTTGCCGGGGTCGGTCCAGTCTTTGCCGTACTTCTCCACCACATGTTTCGGCAGCGGGTAGGCGGTGTAGTGCGACAGCTGATCCAGGAAGTAGGGCGTCGGGCGCTCGAGGGTGATCTCGAGGGTGTGATCATCCACGGCACGCACGCCGAGGGTGTCCGGCTCGGCCTCGCCGCTGTTGATGGCCTTGGCGTTCTTGATCGGATACAGGATGTAGGCGTAATCCGAGGCATTTTCCGGCGTCATGATGCGCTTGAGCGCGTACACGAAGTCCTCGGCGGTCACCGGCTCACCGTCTGACCACTTGCCGTCCTCGCGCAGCGTGAAGGTGTAGGTCTTGCCATCGTCGGAAATCTGCCACGACTCGGCCGCGCCGGGGATGCGCTCGCCATCGGCGGCTTCGGTGACCAGGCCCTCGAAGAGGTCGCCCACCACGTCATTTTCCCAGGTGCCGGAGATCTGCTGCGGGTCCAGCGAGGCCGGTTCACCCATGATCGCCAGCTTGAGCGTGTCGGCCATGATGCCCTGGGAGGCAACGATGCCCCCGGCCAGCAGCAGAGAACCTGCCAGGCGTTTGAGCGCGAAGCGTCCGGGGAGCACCGGGGTGTGAGAGGGGGAGTACAGTCGTGCCATGATAGGGAGGCTCGCTATTGTTGTTAGGGGTAATACGAGTGTCGCCTTCTACCATCGAATCTTTTCCTGCCCGCTGTCCATGTTAAAAAATGGATGGCTTATGCATGCATTCGATAAACGTCATGCAAGGCGTGGAAACTCGGGCCATTCGGGGCTGACGGGCCTTTGAATCACTTTGGTCGTATTCGTCGCCTGCCCGCTGATGGGCGGCATGCCTGGCAGCCGAGAGCCGCCGCTTGCCCGCTGGCCACGGATGATGGGCCGGGCATGGTCGCCACGCCGGGAAATGGCTACAATATCGGGCTTTGCGCGCTGTCGATCTGCACATGCACCCTCGGGTGGCATGTGGCGGAGCCCGTCGCTTGCGACAGGATCGCCGCGCACCCATTCACGCATCATCGCCTCAAGACAGGACGACCATGCAAGAGATCAATCCGATCACCAACCTCATCAAGGACCTGTCCGAAAGGGCAGAAGTCCTGAGGGGGTACCTTTGACTATGCCGAAAAGCAGGATCGGCTAGAGGAAGTCACTCGCGAGCTCGAGAATCCGGATGTCTGGAATGACCCGGACTACGCGCAGAAGCTCGGCAAGGAACGTGCGTCGCTGGAGCTGGTCGTCAAGACCCTCGACGACATGAGCAACGGTCTGTCCGACTGCTCCGACCTGCTGGAAATGGCGGTCGAGGAAGAGGACGAAGGCACCGTGGACGAAGTCGTCCGCGAGCTGGACCAGCTCAAGGCCAGTCTCGAGAAGCTCGAGTTCCGCCGCATGTTCTCGGGTGAGATGGACGCCAACAACGCCTACCTCGACATCCAGGCAGGCTCCGGCGGTACCGAAGCGCAGGATTGGGGCAACATGTTGCTGCGCATGTACCTGCGCTGGGCCGAGCATCACGGTTTCAAGACCGAGATCGTCGAGGCGAGCGCCGGTGAAGTCGCCGGTATCAAGTCCGCGACCATCCACGTCGAGGGCGATTACGCCTTCGGTTGGCTGCGCACCGAACTTGGCGTGCACCGTCTGGTCCGCAAGAGTCCCTTCGACTCCGGCGGCCGTCGTCACACCTCGTTCGCGTCCGTGTTCGTGTCGCCGGAAATCGATGACAACATCGAGATCGACATCAACCCGGCCGACCTGCGCACCGATACCTATCGCTCCTCCGGCGCCGGTGGTCAGCACGTCAACACCACCGATTCCGCGGTACGTATCACCCACGTGCCGACAGGCATCGTGGCGGCCTGCCAGACCGAGCGAAGCCAGCACTCCAACCGTGACCGCGCCATGAAGATGCTGAAGGCGCGTATCTACGAAGCCGAGATGCAGAAGCGCAACGCCGCCAAGCAGGAACTCGAGGACTCCAAGTCCGATATCGGCTGGGGCAGCCAGATCCGCTCCTACGTCCTCGATGACCAGCGCATCAAGGACCTGCGGACCAGCGTCCAGTCGAGCAACTGTGACAAGGTGCTCGACGGCGACCTCGATGACTTCATCGTCGCCAGCCTCAAGATGGGGCTCTGAGCGCGAGTACCCTCGCGGCCCAGCGCCTATTCGCCTCCGCCGGTATCGCCGGCGGAGGCCACGAATCCCCGTATCGCGGTCAGCCCTGATGGTCACAATCGTCAGGCTGACCATGATCTGTCGTGGCCCAGGCCATGACCCTTTGACACGAGACAGGCCCCTCCATGTCGACAGAGCAGACCCCCGCCATTGATGAGCAGCAGGCCGCCGAACAGGCTCAGGAAGAGAACCGCCTGATCGCCGAACGTCGCGCCAAGCTGAACGCCCGCCGCGAGCAGGCCGCCGCCGAAGGCAAGAGTGCCTTCCCGAATGATTTCCGTCGTGACAGCCTCGCCGCTGACCTGATGGAAGAGCTGGGCGAGAAGGACAAGGCCGAGCTGGAGACGCTGGACCGCAAGGCCGCCGTCGCCGGGCGTATCATGCGCAAACGTGGCCCCTTCATCGTGCTGCAGGAAGTCTCCGGCCAGATTCAGCTCTACGTCGACAAGAAGGGCCTGCCGGAAGCGCTGCTCGAGGACATCAAGAGCTGGGATATCGGTGACATCGTCGGTGCCAGTGGTCCGGTGCACAAATCCGGCAAGGGCGATCTGTACGTCATGATCGAAAGCGCCCAGCTGATGACCAAGAACCTGCGCCCGCTGCCGGACAAGTTCCACGGTCTGTCCGATCAGGAAATGCGCTATCGCCAGCGTTATGTCGACCTGATCATGAACGAGCAGTCACGCCGCACCTTCGCGCTGCGTGCCGGCATCGTCGCCTCCATCCGTCGCTTCCTCAGCGAGCGCGGCTTCATGGAAGTCGAGACGCCGATGCTGCAGCAGATTCCGGGTGGCGCGACCGCGCGTCCGTTCATCACGCACCACAATGCGCTGGACATGGAAATGTACCTGCGCATCGCGCCGGAGCTGTACCTCAAGCGTCTGGTGGTGGGTGGCTTCGAGCGCGTGTTCGAGATCAACCGCAACTTCCGCAACGAAGGGCTGTCGACGCGTCACAACCCCGAGTTCACCATGCTCGAGTTCTACTGGGCCTACGCGGACTACCGTGACCTGATCGCGCTCACCGAAGACATGATCCGCACCGCGGCCCAGGAAGTGCTCGGCACCACGCAGATCACCTGTCAGGGCAGCGAGTACGACCTGAGCCAGCCGTTCATCCAGATGACCATGCGCGAGTCGATCATCAAGTACGGCGATGGCATCACCGAAGCCGACCTGGCCGATTACGACGCCGCGCGCGCCACGGCGGAGCGTCTCGGTATCCAGGTCAAGCCGATCTGGGGTCTGGGCAAGCTCGAGACCGAGATCTTCGAGGAAGTCGCCGAGCACCGTCTCGACCAGCCGACCTTCATCACCGAATATCCGGCCGAAGTCAGCCCGCTGGCGCGTCGCAACGATGCCAACCCGCACGTGACCGATCGCTTCGAGTTCTTCGTCGGTGGCCGCGAGATCGCCAATGGCTTCTCGGAGCTCAACGACGCCGAAGATCAGGCCGAGCGCTTCCAGGCCCAGGTGGCCGAGAAGGACGCCGGTGATGATGAGGCCATGTTCTACGACGCCGACTACGTGCGCGCGCTGGAATACGGCATGCCGCCGACCGCCGGTGAAGGCATCGGCATCGACCGTCTGGTGATGCTGCTGACCGACAGCGCCTCCATCCGCGACGTGCTGCTGTTCCCGGCCATGCGTCCGCAGCAGGGCTGAGCAGTCGGCCGCCAGCCCATCCCCATGGCGCATCATGACGCGCCATCGTGACGGGCCACGCTGAGGGCACCCGCAACGCCTCCGATCCCTGACGGGGGCGTTGTGGTCTCTGCCTCACACGAATGACTGACGACGAATGCCTCGCGGGGCATGATCGGTGCCGATGAGGCAAGGTGGCGCTTGGCTTTGTTGCCCGCGAGCGGCCATAATGGTCGGCGTCCAGTCTGCTGGCGCCCTGGCACTGCCAGGGTAACGCGCTGGACGCCTCGAGGCTCACCCGCATCGCGTGCCTGCTTTATGAGCGGCGCTGCCATCCACGGTGTGTCCTGTCTCGGAATTGTCCCTGAATGTCCTGGAGAGTGCAGAATGAAGCTGCTTAACCGTTCCGCCCTGAGCGTCAAGCCGACCCAGGCGTTTGTCGACTGGATCAACTCGCTGGAATCCGAAGGCGAGGGAGGCGAGGATCTGGCGCTGGAGGATGTCAATCAGGAGAGCACCGTCTACCTGATTCCCGAGATGGACACGCGTGAGGCGCTGGATGGCTTCGTCTCCGAGCGCTGGCTGGACGTGCTGGAAAGCGAGCTGCGCGCCTGGGAAGAAGATACCCGTCATTGGCCGGAGCCGATGGACAAGGCACTCTTCGAGCGCTTCCTGACTGTCGAGCACAGCTATCTGGCGGTCGACCTGGACGACGAGGCACCGCTGGAAGTCAGCGAAGTCGATGACGAGCTGCTGGCCGATCTGGACTGAATCTCCGGTGTGATCGCGCCGATTGCCAGACGCGTGATGAACGCCGTCGCCGTACTTTCCGCAAGAGCCGCCAGCAAGCGCCGTCAGCAATGACTGTCAGTGATGGCGACAGACGCTACAATGGCCTCGGGCAAAATGCCCGAGGCCATTTGCGTTGTGGCGATCGCATCGTCACCCTCATTTTTCCGCATGTCCGTCGTGCGGCTTCCCCCCTTCAAGGAGATTGCGCATGAGCATCCAGACCCAGATAGACACCAAGCTCGCGACGCTTGACCCGTTGATGGTCGAAGTCGTCAACGAGAGCCATATGCATAGCGTGCCGGCCAACTCCGAGACCCACTTTAAGGTCACGCTGGTCAGCGATCGCTTCAGCGGCCTGTCGCGGGTCAAGCGTCACCAGCAGCTGTATGCCTTGCTCAGCGAAGAGCTGGATGGCCCGGTGCACGCACTGGCGCTGCACCTGTACACCGCGCAGGAGTGGGCGGCACGCGGCGGCGAGATTCCGGATTCCCCCAACTGTCTGGGCGGCGGCAAGCACTGACCATGACCCCTGAACCGCAACGCCTGCAATATCTGGACGCGATGGGACTGACCGCCTGGGTCGGTCGCTATCAGCTGCCCAATGCCTTGCCCACCCAGGCGTGTGACTGGCCCGAGCCGCAAGCGGCGGAGGCGGTCGCGCCTCAGGCGCGCCTGCACGCGCTGATCGATGAGACGCCGCGTCCGCCTGCTGCCCACCAGACGGCGGATGCCAGCCATGGCTCCTCCACTCAGGCTGGCGGCATGGCCGGCAGCGCGACGCCACGCCCGCCAGGGCCTTCTCCGGCCTCGAGTGCACGCGCCTTGCTGGGCATGGCGCCGGCGGCGGTCGAAGCCCCCGCTGCGGCTGCCTCGCCGACGCCCGGCGCTGCCGAGACCAGCAGCACGGCCTCTTGGGGGACGCCGCCGACGCAGGTCTCGGCCGAGGCACCGGCAGCAGATGAGGCAGTGACGCCGCCAGCAGCAGACAAGCCGCCACTGCGCTTCAGCGTTCAGCTGGCGGCGCTGGAAGGGCGCTGGTTGATCATGCTGCCCGGTGACGAGGCACCGCATCTGGAAGGGGAAGCCTTGCTCAAGGCGTTGTGGCGCGCCGCCGGTATCGAGGCGGCATCAGGGCTTTCCTTCAGCCATTTCCGCTGGCCGTTGTTGCCCAACCTCAAGGCCAGTGCGCCACTCGAGGAAGCCCGCGAAGGATTGCATGCCTTCCTGAGTGGCCCGGCGCGTCGTGGTTGGCAGCCGGAGCGGCTGTTGATCTTCGGCAGCGATGAGGCCAGCGAGACGCTGCGCGAGGTGCTCGGTATCACCGCTTCCCAGCGCGGCGAGGCGACCTCCAGTCTGCTGAGCCTGCCGGTCTGGCAGGGACCGGCGCTGTCGGCGCTGGCGCGCTCCAGTGACGCCAAGCGCAAACTGTGGCCGCTGTTGATCCGCTGGGGGCGCGAGTGGCAGTCGGCATCGCCGCAGACGGACGCCTCATGAGCGAGTCAGCTGCCCGGCGCCTCGAGCTGCGTGAGCTGGCCGATGATCAAGCGACTCTGCTGGCGCTTGAGGCCATCGAGGCCAGCCAGGCACATGGCCTGAGCCAGTCACAGCTGATCGAGGTGCTCAACGATGACGCGCGCTGCGTGCTGGGCGCCTGGTGGCAGGCCTGTGAATCGTCGGGCGGTGAGGCGTCGACTGCAGAACTGATCGGCTTCGTGGTGCTGGCGCGCGGGCCCTTCGAGGCCGAGATCGAGGCGATCACCGTGCACGCCGCGCAGCGCGGGCAGGGCGTCGGTGCACGCCTTTTGGCCGCCGCCATCG
>NZ_CFDJES010000008.1:20214-33655 GCF_983723665.1 Cobetia sp.
GCGACCAGCGCTTCCAGACGCTGTGCCCACTGGTCACGCTCTTCCTGCAGTTGAGTGTTGGTCTGGCGCAGCTGCTCCAGCTCTTCGCCCTGGCCTGTCTTGGCTTCGGTCAGGCGCTGGTTCTCTTCCTTCAGCTCTTCGACTTCCATCTTCAGCATCTCGATGCTGTCGATGGCCTGGCCGACTTTCTGCTCAAGTTGGGTAAAGAGTTCGGTGCTCATGCTATCTCCTTGTCGAGTCACGGTCGTGGCCCGAGGGGGTTCGTTGAGGGCGGTAAAGGTATGCGGTAAATGCTGGTGCGATGAATATCGGCCATGTCGGGAATCCTTGCCGGATGGCGCAGCGATACCCGCCTGCAGGCAGACTACGACGCCGCCTGAGTCGACACAAGTGGGAAGGTGGCTCAGGCGGGCGGATGGCGCCGATACAGGCGGCCATGACTGTCGCCGGCACGGCTTTCCCGGTGCAGCTGCCAGTTGGCGGGCACCACGGGGTCGAGACCGGATTCCACTTCCAGATAGATCATGGCGTCATCGCTCAGCCAGCCATGCGCTTCGAGCAGCGCGCAGCTCGCGGCGGCCAGCTCGAGCCGGAAGGGCGGATCGAGCAGCACCAGATCCATGCCGCCTGCAGCGGGAGTGGCCGTCTCGAGCCAGTGCAGGACATCGCCGGTCACCACCTGTGTTGGCAGGCTGTCGCCGTTGGAGAGGGTCGCGAGATTGGCCTCGAGCGCACGCGCGACGCGGCTGTCGCGCTCCACGAAGGTGACATGCGCCGCCTCACGCGACAGCGCCTCGAGGCCCAGCGCGCCGCTGCCGGCATAGAGGTCAAGCACGCGGGCGCCGCCGACATGAAAGCCCAGCCAGTTGTAGAGCGTCTCACGCACGCGGTCGGGCGTCGGGCGCAGGCCCGGTGCGTCGATCACGTTGAGCAGGCGGCGCTTGAAGCGCCCGCCGATGATGCGCAGGCGACCTGGCCCGCCGGCGGCCTGGCCACGCTTGCCGCTCTGTTTGTCAGCGCGCGAGGGCGCGTTGGATTTGCCCCGTGCGGGGCCTTGGGAGGATGCGCGTTTTTTCATGCCGCGAGTCTAGCATGTGCGACGCCGGATGCCGCGCGGTGCGTACCTTCAGCCCCGAAGGGATGGTAGGATGACGCCACTTTCACGAGTTCAGGACTGTCTCGCCATGTTCGGTTTTTTCAAGCGCAAGAAACACAAGGCTCAGGAGCAGAAAGCCTCCGAGCAGCAGGCCCTCGAGCAACAGGCTCTTGAACAGACACAAGACGCCACGCCCCACGAGCAAGCCGATGCCGAGCAGGCAGCGCGGCTCGAGGCGAAGCGTCTCGAGGCCGAGAAGGTAGAGGCAGAGCGCCTTGCCGGTGAAGAGGCGGCTCGGGTCGAGGCTCAGAAGGCCGAAGAGCAGCAGGCCGAGGCTCAGAAGCTCGAAGAGCAGAAGGCCGAAGCTGAAGCCGAGCGCCGCGCCTCTGAGCAGGCGGCTGCCGATCAGGCCGCCAGGGCCGAAGCCGAGCGCATCGCCCAGGAGCGCGCAGCGCAGGAGCAGGCCGCTCAGGAGCAGGCCGCCCGAGACGAAGCCGAGCGTATCGCCCAGGAGCAGGCCGCTGCAGAACGCGTCGCCGCCGAAAAGGCCGCCCGTGAAGAGGCGGAACGTCTGGCTGCCGAGCAGGCCGCCCAGGCAGAGGCCGAGCGCATCGCTGCCGAACAGGCCGCTCAGGCCCGTGCGGAAGAAGCCGCCAGTGAAGCGCGTGCCGAAGAGGCGCGTATCGCGGCTCGCGAGGAAGAAGAGCGTCAGGCCGCCGCGCAGCTGGCCGCCATCGAGGCCGAAGAGCAGGCCGCGCTGGAACAGGCTCGCCAGGAAGAAGAAGCACGTGCCGCCGAGGCTGCCGCCGCTGGCGCAGACGTCGTGGTCGAGGATGACGCTGCGCGTGATACGGCCCGCGATGGTCGGGAAAAGCCGCGTCGTGGCTTCTTCGCGCGCATCAAGGCCGGTCTTGGCAAGACACGCGCCAATCTGACCGAGGGCGTCGCCAGCCTGTTCCTCGGCAAGAAGCAGATCGATGATGAGCTGATGGAAGACCTCGAGACCCAGCTGCTGATGGCAGACGTGGGCATCGAGGCGACCACCGAGATCATCGACAACCTGACCGCGCGTATCTCGCGCAAGGAATTGAAGGAGCCGCAGGCGCTCTACGAAGCGCTGCAGGAAGAGCTGCGCGTGATGCTGGCGCCGGTCGCCAAGGACCTGGAGCTGCCGCCCAAGGGCAGCGGTCCCTTCGTGATCCTGATGATCGGCGTCAACGGCGTCGGCAAGACCACCACCATCGGCAAGCTGGCCAAGCGCTATCAGAGCCAGGGCCGCAGCGTGATGCTGGCGGCGGGCGATACCTTCCGCGCCGCGGCGGTGGAGCAGCTCAAGGTGTGGGGCGAGCGCAACAAGGTGCCGGTCATCGCTCAGCATACCGGCGCCGACAGTGCCTCGGTCATCTATGACGCCCTGGAAGCCGCCAAGGCGCGTAACGTCGATATCCTGATCGCCGATACCGCGGGCCGCCTGCACAACAAGAGCCACCTGATGGAAGAGCTCAAGAAGGTGCAGCGCGTGATGGCCAAGCTGGATGTGTCCGCGCCCCACGAGGTGATGCTGGTGCTGGATGCCGGTACCGGCCAGAACGCGCTGTCACAGGCCTCCACCTTCCATGAAGCGGTCAACATCACGGGCCTTACGCTGACCAAGCTGGATGGGACCGCCAAGGGCGGCATCATCTTCGCGCTGGCCAAGCAGCTCAATCTGCCGATCCGCTATATCGGTGTCGGGGAAGGTGTCGATGACCTGCGTCCCTTCGCGGCTGATGACTTCGTCAGTGCCCTGTTTGCACGTGCTGGCGATGAGGCAAGCGAAGAGGCCAACGCCGAGTCGCGCGAGGCATGATTGCCTTCGAGCATGTCGGCAAGCGCTATGGAGGGCGCTTCGATGCACTGGCCGGGCTCGACTTCAGGGTCGAGCGTGGCGAGATGGTCTTTCTGACAGGCCATTCCGGTGCCGGCAAGAGCTCGTTGCTCAAGCTGATCATGCTCCTCGAGCGCCCCTCGCGTGGGCGCATTCTGGTGGCGGGGCACGATATCGGGCGACTGCATACCTCCCAGGTGCCGTATTACCGCCGCCAGATCGGCGTGGTCTTCCAGGACCACCAGCTGCTGACCGACCGCAACATCTTCCACAACGTGGCCCTGCCGCTGATGATCCAGGGGGTTCCGCCGCGTGAACAGGCGCGGCGAGTGCGGGCGGCGCTCGACAAGGTCGGCCTTCTGCATCGTGAGAAGGCGCTGCCGATCGAGCTGTCCGGTGGTGAGCAGCAGCGGGTCGGCATCGCGCGCGCCGTGGTCAACAAGCCCGCGCTGCTGCTGGCTGATGAGCCGACCGGCAATCTGGATCCGGCACTGTCCGCCGACATCATGCGTCTGTTCGAGGACTTCAATCGCATCGGTACCACGGTGATGATTGCCAGCCACGATCTGGCGCTGATTGCCCGCCTGCACCATCGCACGCTGGAGCTGTCCGATGGTCGTCTGATCGCCGACAAGGATGCCCGATGAGCCCCCCGCGTTCCCGCAACGAGTCTCCCTCTTCTTCACGCGAGCGTGGCCAGCCCCGCGCCGAGACGCGTACCCGCAAGGCCGCCGCGCAGGCGCCTGAATCACCGGAGGCCGCCGAGCGTGCGGCGCGCAAGGGTGCGCGCTCCAGTCGTGTCTCGGTCGAGAGCCGCTACCGCAGCTGGCTGCGTCATCACGCTGCCATGGCGCGCGACAGCGCACGCCGCCTGCTGGTCGCGCCCATCGCCAGCCTGCTGACCATGCTGGCCATCGCCATCGCACTGACGTTGCCGGCGGCGCTGTGGCTGGCACTGGACAGCGCACGCCTGCTCGACAATGAGCTCAATGACAGCGCCCAGCTCACCCTCTATCTCGAGACCTCGGTCGACGAGAGCCAGGCGCTGACGCTGTCGGACTCGCTGCGCGATGCCGCCGGTGTCGGGGGAGTGCGCCTGATCACCGCCGCCGAGGGCATGCAGGAATTCGCCCAGGCGCTGGACCTCAAGCGCTCGCTGAGTCTGCTGGATGACAACCCCCTGCCGGCCAGCATCGTCATCACGCCGCTGGACACCACGCCGGAGTCCGTCCGCGCCCTGGCCACGCGCCTCGAGGGCGAGCCGGGTGTCGCCAGCGCACGTCTGGATCTGGCCTGGCTCGAGCGTCTGCGCCAATTGGGTGAGCTGGGTCAGAAAGTGA
This sequence comes from Cobetia sp., assembly GCF_983723665.1. Classification (NCBI taxonomy): domain Bacteria; kingdom Pseudomonadati; phylum Pseudomonadota; class Gammaproteobacteria; order Oceanospirillales; family Halomonadaceae; genus Cobetia; species Cobetia sp. The sequence goes on from NZ_CFDJES010000008.1 coordinate 24,518, forward strand.
CGCTGGGACTCGCGTTACTCTTCGGGCTGGGCGTGTTGCTGGTGGTGGGCAATACCATCCGCCTGTCCGTGGAGAGTCGCCGCCAGGAGATCGAGGTCGTGACCCTGATCGGGGCGACCCACGCCTTCGTGCGGCGTCCCTTCCTCTACAGCGGTGCCTGGTACGGTCTGGGAGGAGGGCTGCTGGCCTGCGGAATCCTGGCACTTGGCGGCAACTGGCTGGCGGCACCCGTGACGGCCCTTGTACAAAGTTATGGCGGCAACTATGTGTTGCCCGCGCTGGGCGTTGCAGGGGGTGCCACGCTGCTGTTTTCGAGTACAATATTGGGCTGGATAGGGGCCTGGATCGCGGTCGGACGTCATCTGGCGAGTATTTCTCCGCGCTGATTCCGATTATTTTTCGCGGTTTTCAGCCAGTATTTCTGCCCAGGAAGGTCAAAAGTTACGTTCCGACAACATTCCTGTCGGGCGTCAGTGAAGGGGGCTGGTGGGCGGTTAAACGCACCACACACCCGACAGCGTTACGAAGTGCTACTCGTCATGACAATTGTACACGCCATGTACAGCTATTGACGGGAACCTGTCCCACCCTTCACAGTCTCACTACTTGCATGCGTGTTAGGCAACCATGGAGACATCTGCACTATGAGCACCAGTCTTCAGCCACTTGGCCACCTGTCACCGGGTCAAGATCTAAACGGCTATATTCAGTCGGTGAACCGTATCGCTGTGCTTACTGCCGAAGAAGAGCATGAGCTGGCCCTGCGGTTGCATGAAGAGAATCATCTGGAGTCGGCCCGTCGACTCGTCATGTCGCACCTGCGCTTCGTCGTGCATATCGCGCGCAGCTACAGCGGCTATGGCTTGCAGCAGGCGGACCTGATCCAGGAAGGTAACGTCGGCCTGATGAAGGCGGTCAAGCGTTTCGACCCGCATCAGGGCGTACGCCTCGTCTCCTTTGCCGTGCATTGGATCAAGGCCGAGATTCACGAGTTCGTGCTGCGCAACTGGCGCATCGTGAAGGTCGCGACCACCAAGGCTCAGCGCAAGCTGTTCTTCAACCTGCGTGGCGCCAAGAAGCGTCTTGCCTGGTTGAACAACGATGAAGTGGATGCCATCGCGGGCGATCTGGACGTCAAACCTGCCGTAGTGCGTGAGATGGAAAGCCGTCTCTCCGCCCATGATGCAGGCTTCGACGCCGGCCCCAGCGACGACGAGAGCTCTGCCTATCAGGCGCCGGCCAACTATCTGGAAGATCACAGCCTCGATCCGGCTGCCCAGGTGGAACAGCAGGACCTGGAAGACGATTCCCACGGTCGTCTGCTCAAGGCGCTGGCGGCACTGGATGAGCGCTCACGCGACATCCTCCAGCAGCGTTGGCTGAGCGACAACAAGTCGACTCTGCACGAGCTTGCTGACATCTATGGCGTCTCTGCCGAGCGTATCCGTCAGCTCGAGAAGAACGCGATGAAGAAGCTGCGTGAATCGATGGGTGACATGAGCGAAGGCTTCGCTGCCTGAGCTTGATGACCCCATGACATGAGCCCGCGATTTTCAGGCTCGCTGTCACGTGAAAATGCCCCGCCGGGTTTCCCGGCGGGGCATTTTCGTTGAGGGAGAGTGGATCCCGAGGAATCCGTCGTTATTGGTTGAACACTGCAACACAATGTTTCATTCTGTCACACTAAGACATGAAACATTTCTACTGGTGACCCCGTGGACCCGACCTCCTCGCACGTCAATGGCACACATTCGCTGTGGCGAATCTTTGGGCTCAATGCAGCCTTGATGGTGGTATTGGGTGGCCTGTTTCTGGCCAGCCAATGGTTTGATGTGCGTGAACAGGAAATGCGTCGCCTGGAGCTGCTGGATACCCAGCTGCATATCTCCACCGAGCAGCTGATCGCCAATGTCTCGCGCGAGATGATGGTGCTGGAGCGCGTGTTGAGCAGCGAAGGCAAGGAGCTGTGGCGTGGCTCGCTGGATAGCGCGCTGGGCCGTCATCCCTCTCTGGTCTCGCTGATGGTGGTGCCGTTTGCCGATTACCGCGGCAGCAGCCTGCGTCAGATCGGCGTGGGGCGCAGTTGCAGCTGGCAGCTGACCCAGCCGGAAGCCCAGGCGCTGCCCGGGCGCAGCAGCCTGCTGTTCGGCTCGGCACTGCCGCTGGCATCCGGTCAGCCGGGCTTGCCGTTCTACCGTCACATGGATATCGAAGGCATGTCCTGGTTGCTGATCGGCTGCCTGGATTTCTCCGAGTCACGCAGCCTGCTGGCCAACCCGAATTCCGATGATGGGCAGCGCCTGCGCCTGTTTTCCACCAACGGTCTGCTGCTGTTCTCGAGCCCCCAGGAGCATGCGCTGGGCGTGACCGGCAAGCTGCCGCTGTCCTCGATGGCCAACATGGGCAAGTACATCTCCGAGCGTGGTGTGCGTCGCTATCATGTGCCGGGCTTTGACGGCCGGCCGCGCATGGCGGCGGGCAGCTATATCGCACCGCTCAAGCTGTTCAGCGTCGTGAGTCAGCCACTCTCCAGCCTGTGGTGGCTGTGGTGGAATCGTATCTGGTTCGGCATGCTGCTCGGCGGCATCTTCCTGGTCGTGCTGGTGGTCGTGGTGGCGCGTGCCGAGCGCAAGCGCGCTGAGCGCCACGATGAGCTGGAGGGCGCACTCGAGTCGATGACGGCGCGCTCTCGCACCCTGGTGACGCTGATGGATAACCTGCCGGGCGTGGTGTATCGCATCGAGGTCAACACCGGTGTGCTGACCTTCATCAGCAACGGCTCGGCCGAGCTGTTCGGTCGCTCGGCCGAATCACTGGTCGGCGCCGGCATCACCCTGACCGAGCTGATCCATCAGGAAGACCGCCAGTCCGTCAGCGCCGCTCGCCACTGGGCGATGTGCGCGCAGATGCGCCATGAGCAGGTCTTCCGCATCATCGCTGACCATGAGCGTTGGGTGCTGGACCGCAGCGTGATGATCGAGGGCGAGGATGGCGTGCGCTACTGGGAAGGCCTGCTGCTCGACATCAGTGCGCACAAGGAATCCGAGCGTCAGCTCGATTTCCTGGCGCGCCATGACGCCCTGACGGGGCTCTATAACCGCAAGGCCTTCATGGCGGCGGCCGACGAGCGCGTCGCGGCGGGTGGCTTGATGATCTACGCCGATATCGACCGTTTCTCGACCGTCAATGATGGTCTGGGCCATGAAGCCGGTGACCAGCTGCTGGTCGCGGTCGGCGAGCGTCTGCGTCGTCTGCTGCCACCGGGTGGTCTGGTGGCACGTCTGGGGGCCGATGAGTTCGGTCTCTACCTGCCGCATGGCAATGATGATCCGGCGCAGGTGGTGGAAGAGATCCAGCAGAAGGTCGAGCGTCCCTTCACGATTCTGGGGCGCCCGCTGATCGTCAGCCTGACCGCCGGCTATGTGCTGTCCGAGACCAATGGCGATGCCCAGGCGCTGATGCTGAATGCCGATGTGGCGCTCTATCACGCCAAGTCGCGCGGCGATCATGCGCTGCGCTGGGAGTCCTCGCTGGACAAGCATGTCGCCTCGCGCATGACGCTGGAGCAGGATCTGCGTCAGGCCATCGGCAGCGAGCAGCTCTATCTGCATTACCAGCCGCAGCTGGATAGCCACGGTGAGCTGCAGGGTGTCGAGGCGCTGCTGCGCTGGCAGCATCCGGAGCTGGGCATGATCTCGCCGGCCCAGTTCATTCCGCTGGCCGAAGAGACCGGTCTGATCTTCCGTCTCGGACGGTTCGTGCTCGAGGAAGCCTGTGCCCAGATGGTGCGCTGGCAGGACGCCGGCCTTCACATGCCGCGCATGGCGGTCAATCTGTCGGCGCGCCAGCTGACCTCGGGCTACGAGAATGAAGTCTTCGGCGTGCTGGAAAGCCAGAAGCTGTCGCCGACGCGGCTGGAAGTCGAGGTGACCGAGACGCTGCTGATCCAGGACATGGAAGGGGGGCTTGCGGTGCTCGGCGCGCTGCGCGAGCTGGGCGTGCGTGTGGCGCTGGATGACTTCGGGCAGGGCTATTCGTCGCTGTCCTATCTGTCATCCCTGCCGCTGGATGTGCTCAAGGTCGACCGCAGCTTCGTGATGAAGATGGATGCTGTCGCCGGCTCTGACGGTGGTATCCGCTGCCCCAATCAGCAGGCCATCCAGCTGGTCGGTGCCGTGATCAGCCTGGGGCACTCGCTGGGCCATGAGATCGTCGCCGAGGGAGTCGAGACGGACGTGCAGTTCGAGGAGCTCAAGCGACTGGGCTGCGACACCTATCAGGGCTACCTGCTGGCGCGGCCGATGTCCGCCGAGGCCATACTGGAGCGCTTCAGCGTCAACGCCTGAGGTGCCGTCCGTGCAGTCCGACCCCATCCCACCCCACCCGGTGGTGACATGAGAAGGCCTGACCCAGAAAGAACGCCCCGCCTGCAATGACTGCAGGCGGGGCGTTCTTTTTGGTGTGGCGCATGCGCGCGAGACAAACCCCTCAGACGGCAATGCGCTCCTGACTGCTCAGCAGCAGGTCGCGGCTCAGCAGCTGCCACTGGTCTTCCCAGTGCTCGGTCGGGCGCTTGCGATAGTCGCTGCGCACGTACTGGCCGATACGACCTTCCGCACACGCCAGCAGCAGGTTGGCCGCTGCCGTGACGGTGATGGCCGGTCGCAGTCCTTCGCGAGGCTCGGCTTCGCGCAGTACCTGCTTGATCTGCGTCTCGAGGCGCTCGAACAGCTGCGCCATGCGCGTGCGCAGGCGTGCCGTCTCGCCGGTGAGGGCATCACCATTGAGGAGGCGACACAGCCCCGGGTTCTTCTCGGCAAAGCCCAGCAGCAGGCTCAGGATGTGATGCACCCTGGCATGCGCGGTGTCGTTGTCCTGAATGATCAGCGCGATACGCTCGAACAGCGTGCTCTCGATGAATTCGATCAGTCCTTCGAACATGCGTGCCTTGCTGGGGAAGTGACGATAGAGCGCCGCCTCCGAGACACCGACCTGTCGTGCCAGTGCTGCAGTCGTGATGCGTTTGCCGCTGTCCTCTTCCAGCATCAGAGCGAGTGCCTGGAGGATCTGTTCGCGACGTGATTGTTTTGGATTCGCCTGCGTCATGGAATCTTGTCGTTTATCGCGGCCTGCAGCAGTGTGCTACGGGCGGGTCCGTGTCCTGAGGCATGTCGCTTGCCTCGCGCGAAACACCGGGGCCGAGCCCCGGCTTGTCACCTTACGCCTTGTCAGTGTCCGCTTCCGCGTTGCTGATCAACGTGCCGACCCCGGCATTGGTGAAGATTTCCAGCAGGGTCGCATGTGGCACGCGGCCATCGATGATGTGGGCACTGCGCACGCCTTGCTTCACGGCGTCCAGTGCACAGCTGATCTTGGGCAGCATGCCACCGTAGATGGTGCCATCCTCGATCAGGCCATCCACCGCCTCGGTGGTCAGGCCGGTCATGACTTCGCCTTGTGCGTTCATCAGGCCAGCCACGTTGGTCAGCAGCATCAATTTCTCCGCGCCCAGTGCCTCGGCGACCTTGCCGGCGACCAGGTCGGCATTGATATTGTAGCTGCGACCCTCGGCATCGACCCCGATGGGCGCGATGACGGGAATGAAATCGTTGCGTGTCAGCAGTTCGATCAGGTCCGTGGAGACATGCTCGACTTCACCGACATGACCAATGTCGATGATTTCAGAGGCATTCATGCCCGGCGTCTGGCCGCTGACCTTGAGCTGGCGGGCGCGAATCTGGCCGCTGTCCTTGCCGGTCAGGCCGATGGCCTTGCCGCCGCTCTGGTTGATCAGGTTGACGATGCCCTTGTTGACCAGGCCGCCCAGCACCATCTCGACCACGTCCATGGTTTCGGAATCCGTGACGCGCATGCCATCGACGAAGCGCGATTCGATGTTCAGCTTCTCGAGCAGCGCGCCGATCTGCGGGCCGCCGCCATGCACGACCACCGGATTGATGCCGACTTCCTTCATCAACACCATGTCGCGAGCGAAGGAGTCGATCAAGGCTTCTTCGGTCATGGCGTTGCCGCCGTACTTGACCACCACGGTCTTGCCCGAGAACTGCTGGATATAGGGCAGGGCTTCGGACAGGACCTCGACCACCTGATGCGGGTCGCGGTTGGCGTGGCTCATCAGCGTATCACTCCACAGAAAATGGTCCGGAAAGAGAGTCCGGACACTGTCACTCGAAACGGTCTTTCAGCACGCGCGGTGCGCGCTGTCATGCAAATCGGTTGCTTCAGGCACCTGATGCGCCCGGATGAGCGGCTGCAGTGCCTGGCAAGGCGAGGGCGGCGATCAAGCGGCAGACCGCCGCCCCCGTTGCGGCTCATGCCATCCTGTCGATGGCGAGCGAGTGCGGGATCAGAACGGTGCCTGGATGCTCGGCTCGGCCTGCTTCAGCGCGGCGCGGAAGCTGTCCTTGATGCGCTCCAGTGCGGCTTCCGACTTGCCTTCGAAGCGCAGCACCAGCATCGGCGTGGTGTTGGAGGCGCGGCACAGGCCCCAGCCATCGGCGTAGTCGACACGAATGCCGTCCAGCGTGGTCTTGACGCCGTCGCTGCCGAAGTCGCCTTCACTGGCCAGTCGCTCGACGATAGCGAACTTGTTCTCGTCGGTCACTTCCACATTGATCTCGGGGGTGCCGAGGTCCTGCGGGAAGCGGGCGAAGAAGGTGTCGGCATCGACATCCTGCTTGGCGAGGATTTCCAGCAGGCGCGCAGCGCCGTAGATGCCGTCATCGAAGCCGAACCAGCGCTCCTTGAAGAAGATGTGGCCGCTCATCTCGCCGGCCAGTGCTGCGCCGGTTTCCTTCATGCGTGCCTTGATCAGCGAGTGGCCGGTGCGCCACATTTCCGGCGTGCCGCCGGCTTTCTCGATCACGGTCGCCAGGTTGCCGGTGCACTTGACGTCGAAGATGATGCGCGCGCCCGGCACGCGTTCGATCAGGTCTTCCGACAGCGCCATCATCAGGCGGTCCGGGTAGAGGATCTCGCCCTTGGGCGTCACGACGCCGAGGCGGTCGCCGTCACCATCAAAGGCCAGACCGATGTCCGCGCCGGTTTCCTGCATGGTCTTGATCAGGTCCTGCAGGTTTTCCGGCTTGCCCGGATCCGGGTGGTGATTCGGGAAGTTGCCGTCGATCTCGTCGAACAGCGGCACGGTGTCGACGCCCAGGCGACGGATCAGCTCCGGGCCCAGCTCGCCGGCCACGCCGTTGCCGCAATCGACCACGGCCTTGAGCGGACGCTTGACGACCACATCACCGGTTATCTGCTCCAGATAGCGCTCACGCACGTCCTCTTCACGCAGGCTGCCTTCGCCTTGCGCCAGATCGCCTTCCTGCAGGCGACGATAGAGGTCGGTGATGGTGTCGCCGGACAGGGTCTCACCGGCCAGCACGATCTTCAGGCCGTTGTAGTTGGCCGGGTTGTGGCTGCCGGTCAGCATCACGCCGGAGCGGGTGCCTTCCAGGATATTGGTGGCGTAGTAGAGCACCGGTGTCGGCACCATGCCGATGTCGACGACATCACGGCCGGCATCACGCAGGCCCGCGATCAGCGCCTTGGACAGGCGCGGGCCGGAGAGACGGCCGTCACGCGCGACCACGACGGTGGATTCACCGCGTGCCGCGGCTTCGCTGCCGATGGATTGGCCGATGGCGCGCACGCCGTCTTCGGTGAGGGTCTCATCCACGATGCCACGGATATCGTAGGCGCGGAAAATTGAAGCGGGTACCTGACTCATGGTGCATCCCTGTCGGTTGAATCAATCGTGAAGTCGCTTGAGGCGTCATGCGTCTCGAACGCTATCGCTGCATGACGATCAGTGTGGAAACCTGCATGGCTTCCTTGTGACCGGAAGCCCGGCAGCCGACGCAAGCCTGCCGCTCGGCTGCCCTCTGGCATGACGGGTCAATCAGTGGCGACCGGAGTGGCCGAAGCCGCCTTCGCCGCGCTGGCTGGCCTCGAATTCAGAGACTTCCACCAGCTCCGCCTGTACCACTGGCACTAGCACGTACTGTGCCAGACGCTCGCCGGGTTCCAGCACGAACTCGCTCTCGCCGCGGTTCCAGACCGAGATCATCAGTTCGCCCTGGTAGTCGGAGTCGATCAGGCCGACCAGATTGCCCAGCACGATGCCGTGTTTGTGCCCCAGACCGGAGCGCGGCAGGATCATGCCGGCCAGTGCGGGGTCGGCGATGTGGATCGCCAGCCCGGTGCGCACCAGCTCACAGGCGCCCGGCGCCAATGTCAGCGGCGCGTCGAGCAGTGCGCGCAGGTCCATGCCGGCGCTGCCGGGAGTGGCGTGATGCGGCAGCGGGTAATCGCGAACGCGCTCGTCGAGAATCTTGAGTTCGAGCCGGGGGCGGGTCATCTAGGGTGCTTCCTGATCGTCGGTGACAGTCGGTGTAACGGTCTGGATGGCAGGGTCGAGGCTGACCCTGTGCTGATGGAGTGCCAGGGCGCGCTTCAGAATCGCGCGCGCCAGTTCCGTCTTGGGACAGGCCGCGATGGCCTGTTCGTGTTGCGTGTTCGTGTTCTGATCGAGCGGCTGCCACAGCAGGGTGGCGGCATTGCTGTCACTGCCGAAGCCAAGGCCCGGCGTGCTCACATCATTGGCGACGATCATGTCGAGCTGTTTACGTGCAAGCTTATCGCGTGCATAGCGCAGCACATCGCGGGTCTCGGCGGCGAAGCCGATCACCAGTGGCGCCCGCTGACCGGCGGCGCGGCGTGCCTGCGTCTGGGCGGCGATACCGGCGATGATGTCCGGATTGCGGGTCAGCGTGACCTGCATCTGCTCCTCGCCCGACTGCTTCTTGAGCTTGTGGTCGGCGACCGTGGCCGGGCGGAAGTCGGCGACTGCCGCGCAGCCGATGAAGAGGTCGCTCTCGCTGGCGGCTGCCTCGGCGGCGGCCTGCATGTCCAGCGCGGATTCGACATCGATGCGCTCGACGCCAGCCGGGGTCGCCAGCGCCACCGGGCCACTGATCAGGCGCACGCTGGCGCCCAGCGCCGCGGCCTCGGCGGCCAGCGCATAGCCCATCTTGCCGGAGCTGTGATTGCTCAGATAGCGCACCGGGTCCAGCGGCTCGCGGGTCGGGCCGGCGGTGATGGTCACCGTCAGGCCTG
>NZ_CFDJES010000008.1:33755-38628 GCF_983723665.1 Cobetia sp.
GCTCTGGCTCATGAGGTCGCTCTGGCTCATGAGATCGCTCAGCGCCGCGACGATCTCTTCCGGCTCCAGCATGCGGCCCGCGCCCACGTCGCCACAGGCCTGTTCGCCGCTGGCCGGGCCGAGCAGCGTCCAGCCGTCGGCACTGAGCTGGCGGGCGTTGCGCTGGGTGGCGGGGTGCGCCCACATGGCCTGATTCATCGCCGGGGCCATCACCCAGCGCGCGCTGTTGGCCAGGCACAGGGTAGTGAGCAGATCATCGGCATGGCCATGCACCAGGCGGGCCATCAGATCGGCGGTGGCAGGCGCGATCAGGATGACCTCCGCCCAGCGTGCCAGCTCGATATGCCCCATGCCGGCCTCGGCCTCGGGGTCCAGCAGGGAGGTGTGCACCGGATTGCCCGACAACGCCTGCAAGGTCAGCGGTGTAATGAAGGCTTGAGCCCCTTCGGTCATGGCGATGCGCACTTCACAGCCCGCCTTTTTCAACAGGCGGGTGATCAGAGCGGCCTTGTAGGCCGCGATGCCGCCACTGATGCCCAGCAGAATGCGCCGTCCGGCGAGTGAATGCATGGTGTGTCCTGCGTCCCTGATGCGTCGATTGCTACGCTCGCGCGTTTGCCCTCTACCATATCACCGTGATGCAACCTTGCGTAGCGCCGCTGGCCCGCGACGCCGAGTGTCGCCATGGTCCATGCGAGCGCTCGCTTCATGGGGCGGGAGCTGTCATCAGGTGGCATGCAGGGGCCAGACGCAGACCCACGGGGCGGCAAGCGTTGATGCTCACAATGGCGAAAGAGACGGCATCTGACCACGCTTCTCATGCTTTGGACTGTCAGCCACTCGGGGCGACAGGTGATGGGAGAAGAGTGCATGGGGATTCGAGAGTGGCCGGTCGGGGAGCGTCCGCGCGAGAAGCTGTTGTCGTCAGGGGCAGGGGCCTTGTCAGATGCCGAGCTGCTGGCCATCTTTCTGCGCGTGGGCATAAAAGGTCGCTCGGCGGTGGATCTGGCGCGCGACCTGCTGAATACCTTCGGCGGTCTCAGGCCATTGCTGGAGGCGACCCAGCAGGACTTCTGCGCCGCGCGCGGACTGGGTGACGCCAAGTATGTGCAGCTGCAGGCTTCGCTGGAGCTGTCGCGTCGCCATCTGGAGAGCCTGTTGATGCGCGGGGCCGCCCTGACATCGCCCCTGCTGGTGCGGCGCTATCTGTCCTCGCATCTGCGCGATCTGCCGCATGAGGTGTTCGCCGCGTTGTTTCTCGACAGCCAGCATCGCGTCATCCGCTTCGAGACACTCTTCACCGGCACGCTGGATGCCGCCGCCGTCTACCCGCGCGAGGTGGTCAAGCGGGCGCTGGCGCTCAATGCCGGCGCCCTGATTCTGGCCCACAACCATCCCTCCGGCGTCGCGGAGCCCAGCGAGGCCGACCGACGCATCACGCAGCGCCTGGAAGAGGCGCTGGGGCTTTTCGATATTCGCGTGCTGGATCACTTCGTGGTCGGAGACGGCGAGGTGGTCTCGTTTGCCGAGCGTGGCTGGCTCTAGTTGGGGCGTCGAGGAGGCTGAGCCGCTGAGTGCTCGATGACGGCACAGCCCCCGCCAGATGCGGTCGCCGCTGGCGTGAGAAATGCGCAGGGATTGCAAACCAGGGCACTGGTTGTGGTAATGTTGCGCCTCCCGTATCACCCACCACAGAATTCGCGACCACTCTGGCCGACATTGGCTGAGTGAAGCGTTTGGCTGAGAAGCGTCTGTACCGATGTGACACGTCGGGCATGGGCGTGCTGGCGAAAAAAATCCGTATAGGACGTGCTTTCACGTTCCTCTTCGGGTAAAATGCTGCGCCTGCACGTTCCAGCACCCGAAAGCTTGTCTTCCGGAACGGACGTAAACACTTTGAAATCAGGGCATGAGGCGGCGCCTGCCACTTCCGGTTTGCCCGACAGGTTTTGAACAACTTAGCCAACGCAGCGGTTGGAGGCTCCAATGTCCAAAGTATGTCAGGTTACCGGCAAGCGCCCGGTGACTGGTAACAATGTTTCTCACTCCCAGCGCAAGACTCGTCGCCGGTTCCTGCCGAACCTGCACACCCACCGTTTCTGGGTTGAATCCCAGCAGCGCTTCGTCAAGCTGCGCGTCTCTACCAAGGGCATGCGCATCATCGACAAGAAGGGTATCGACGAAGTCCTCAAGGACCTCACTGCACGTGGCGAGCGCTTCTAAACACTAGAAGACAGCCCCTGTAGCAATGGCAACCGAGCCGAGGGCAACGCTCTCAATCGTTCGGTGAATGCGACTGTGGAAGGAAACTGAAAATGCGTGACAAGATCAAGTTGGTGTCAAGTGCCGGTACTGGCCACTTCTACACCACCGACAAGAACAAGCGTAACACTCCGGACAAGCTTGAATTCAAGAAGTACGATCCGGTCGTTCGCAAGCACGTGATGTACAAGGAAGCCAAGATCAAGTGATCTTGTCTCCCGCCAGCGTGCTGTCGGAACCCTCGAAAACCCGGTCCTGACCGGGTTTTCGAGTATCTGGATGTCGCTGTTCTGGGCATCCTGCAACAGGGTGGCGGCTTCTGTCGTCACCCTGTTGTGCGTCTGGCGGTCAGTCGAGGAGAGAACATGCCCGAATTACCGGAAGTCGAGACGACCCGTCGCGGTATCGCGCCGCTGGTCGAGGGCCAGGAGGTCACCGAGGTGATCGTGCGTCAGCCGCGTCTGCGCACCCCCGTGCCCGGCGAGCTCGCCGAATGGCTGGTGGGTCAGCGTTTCGGCACGCTTGCGCGTCGCGCCAAGTACCTGCTGTTGCCGATCGCCGATGGCCATCTGCTCTGGCACCTGGGCATGTCCGGTAGCCTCAGACTGGTGCCCATCGGCACGCCGCCACGCACGCATGATCATGTCGATGTCGTGCTCGGCAACGGCCATGTGCTGCGCTATCACGATCCACGTCGCTTCGGCTTCGTCGACTTCGTGCGCGGTGACCCGCATGCCGATACGCGCCTGGCGCGACTCGGTCCGGAGCCGTTGTCCGATGCCTTCAATGGCGAGCACCTCTTTGCGCGCTCCCGCAAGCGCCGCGTGGCGATCAAGCCGTTTCTGATGGACAACGCCAATGTGGTGGGCGTGGGCAATATCTACGCCAGCGAGGCGCTGTTCATGGCGGGTGTCGACCCGCGCCGTCCTGCCGGTGAAGTGACGCGCGAGGAATGCGAGCGCCTCGCCAACGCCGCCAGCAGCGTGCTGGCCGCGGCGATCGCCCAGGGCGGTACCACGTTGCGTGACTTCGTCGGCGGAGATGGCAAGCCAGGCTACTTCGCGCAAAGCCTCAACGTCTACGGGCGGGGTGGCGAGCCATGCCGCGAATGCGGCCACGAGATCATGAGTCTGGTGCTGGGCCAACGCGCCAGCTGCTTCTGCCCGTATTGTCAGCGCTAGCGGCGAGCCGCATCAGACCACTGCTTGACCGGGGGCTCCGTGACCGGGGCCGCCATGACGACTAGAATAGGCCCGTTCGGGCGCGTCCTGTCGTCGTCCTGTCCCTTCCTCTGCTTTCTGGATATTTCCCGTGACTGAACGTCTGCGCCTGAAGAAGAATGCTGATCGCCGCCTCAAGGCCGGCCATCTGTGGCTGTACTCCAATGAAGTCGATACCGTCGCGACGCCGCTCAAGAACTTCGAGCCGGGCGCCCAGGCCATCATCGAGGCCAGCAATGGTCGTGCGATGGGTGTTGCCTACGTCAACCCGAACTCGCTGATCTGCGCGCGCATCGTGTCGCGCAACCCGGAACAGCGTCTGGATCGCTCGCTGCTGGTGCACCGCTTCAACCAGGCGCTGTCGCTGCGCGAGAGCCTCTATGACAAGCCGTTCTATCGTCTGGTCCACGGCGAAGGCGACCTGCTGCCGGGCCTGATCGTCGATCGCTTCGGCGACGTGCTGGTCTGTCAGCTCAACACCTTCGGCATGGAGCGTCTGGCGGAAGTGATCGTCGATGCGCTGCTCAAGGTCGTCAAGCCGACAGCCATCGTGTTCAAGAACGATTCCAGCGGTCGCCGTCAGGAACAGCTCGAGCGCAACGTCGAAGTCGTCTATGGCGAGCTGCCGGAAAGCGTGCTGCTGGAAGAGAACGGCGTCCAGTTCACGGCGCCGGTACTCGATGGCCAGAAGACCGGCTGGTTCTACGATCACCGCGCCAACCGTGCCTGGTTGAACCGTCAGGTCGAAGGCAAGCGCGTGCTGGACCTGTTCAGCTACGTCGGTGGCTGGGGCGTGCAGGCGGCGGCGCATGGCGCCAGTGAAGTGCTGTGTGTCGATGCTTCCGGCGCGGCACTCGAGCGCGTCTCGGGCAACGCCGTGCTCAACGGTGTCGAGGACCGCGTCTCCATCGCGGAATCGGATGTCTTCGAGGCCCTCTCGGCTCTGCGCGCGGAAGGCGAGCAGTTCGACGTCATCATCGCGGATCCGCCCGCCTTCATCCGCAAGCGCAAGGACATCACCAACGGTGAGCGCGCCTATGCACGCCTCAACCGTGAAGCCATGCGCCTGTTGGGTCGTGACGGTCTGCTGATGTCCGGCTCCTGCTCCATGCATCTGGCGCCGGAGCGCCTGATGGATGTGGTACGTGGCGCCGTGCGTCACCAGGACCGCCACGGTCAGGTCATCTTCCAGGGCCATCAGGCCAGCGACCACCCGGTGCACCCGTCCATCCCCGAGACGTCCTACCTCAAGGCCCTCGGTGTGCGCGTCTATCGAGACTGATGACGCCTGACGGCTACCAGGACTGATGGCTGTGCCATCCGGCATCGACGACAACGCCGCCCTTCGGGGCGGCGTTGTCGTCTGTGGCTTGTGAGTCGTCTGTGGCTTG
>NZ_CFDJES010000008.1:38728-41684 GCF_983723665.1 Cobetia sp.
ATAGACGACTGACATCTCATCACAATCTCGTGCTGCTCGATCACTGGCGCAACCTGCTGGAAAGCGAGGGCATCCCCTGTGAGCTGCGCAATCGCCTGCTCGGTTCTGCCGCGGGCGAGTTGCCCGTGCTCGACTGCGAGCCCCAGCTGTGGGTGGCAGAGCATGACCTTCCACGTGCCCGCCGCCTGCTGGCGAGCATCGAGGCCGCGCCGGCCCTGCCGGACTGGCAGTGTGCCTGTGGCGAACATCTCGAGGGCAGCTTCAGTGAGTGCTGGGCGTGTGGGGCAAGCGCGCCGCAGCAGGCCGCACCACAGGCGCGTCCGCGCGATGAGGACCCGGAGTTCGTGGCATGAGCAAAGGCACCCCGAAGGCGAGCGACGCGCCGCCGTTGACGCAAGATTCCCCCGGCTGGGCACTGCCACGCCCGTTCCTGTTGCCGATCAGCGTGAAGAAGAAGGCGCTGGATGGTTATGGTCACGTCAACAATGCCGAGTATGTGCGCTGGCTGGAGGACATCAGCTGGGCACACTCCGAAGCGTTGGGGCTTGGCCTGGCGCACTACCGTGAGCAGGACCGCGGCATGGCGGTGCACCGTCACGAGATCGACTATCTGGCCAGTGCGCGACTTGGCGATTCGCTGATGCTGGCGACCTGGCTGGTGGATTGCGATGGACGCCTGAGTCTGACGCGTCGCTTCCAGCTGCGCCGGTGCTCGGATGGCCAGACGCTGCTGGAGGCGCGCACGCGCTTTGTCTGCATCGAGCTCTCGAGTGGACGGGCCCGACGCATGCCCGGCGCCTATCGTGAATGCTATTCGGCGGCGCTGGTGAGTGAGGAAACTGCCAGTCAGCGATGATTCCTCGCATTCCACTGCATCATTGGCGTGTTTTGGTGAATCTTGCTGGTATCTGATTGGCGAGACGCTGACGAGTCTGCTGTGCTTGTAGCAGGCGTCGTGATGACGTCAGTGCATTCCGCCAGCAGTGCAAGGAGTTCACCATGCAGATTGCCGTGCCGAAGGAAATCAAGAACCACGAGTATCGCGTCGCCCTCACGCCTGCCGGTGTGCGTGAGCTGATCGCCCAGGGCCATGAGGTGATCGTCGAGTCTGGCGCCGGGGAGGGCAGTGGCTACCCCGATGCCGAATATCAGGGCGTGGGCGCGCGTCTCGAGTCGGACGTCGAGCGGGTCTTTCGCGACGCCGAGCTGATTCTCAAGGTCAAGGAACCGCAGCCGGCCGAGGTCGCGCGGCTCACTAGCGGCCAGACCCTGTTCACCTATCTGCATCTGGCGGCCGCTCGTGAGCTGACCGAGAGCCTGCTGGAGAGCGGCGTGACGGCCATCGCCTACGAGACCATCACGGATGCCGACGGGGGCCTGCCGCTGCTGGCGCCCATGAGTCGCGTCGCCGGCCGCATGGCGATCCAGGCCGGCGCGCACGCACTGGAGAAGGCGCAGGGCGGCATGGGCGTGCTGTTGCCCGGCGTGCCCGGCGTGTCGCCGGCACGGGTCACGGTGATCGGCGGTGGCGTGGTGGGGGAGAACGCGGCGCGCATGGCGCTGGGGCTGGGCGCCGAGGTGGTGATTCTCGATACCTCACTGGCGCGCCTCGAGACCCTGGATCATCGCTATCAGGGCCAGATTCGTACCGTCTATTCGACCTCCGAGGCATTGGAGGAAGCGGTGCGGCAATCGGCGTTGATCATCGGTGCCGTGCTGGTGCCCGGCGCGGCGGCCCCCAAGCTGATTCGCCGCGAGCATCTGCGCAAGATGACGCCGGGCGCCGTGCTGGTGGATGTCGCCATCGATCAGGGCGGCTGCTTCGAGACCAGTCAGGCGACCACCCACGCCGAGCCGACCTACGTGGTGGATGGCATCGTGCATTACTGCGTGGCCAACATGCCCGGCGCGGTGGCACGTACCTCGACCCAGGCGCTGACCAGCGCGACGCTGCCGTATATCGTGCGCCTCGCCAATGGCGGCTATCGCGAGGTGCTGAGCCGGGACAGCCACTTTGCCGCGGGCCTCAATGTGCACGCGGGGCAATTGATCCTGCCGGAAGTCGGCGAGGCCTTCGACATGTCGGTCACTGCGCTCGCCGAGGCACTGGCGAAGGAGTGAGCCGGGCGCGCCGGCCCTTACGAAGGCTGCACGCCTCAGGGTAAGATGTGGGACATATAGCGACAGGTCATGGTGGCTGCGTTCGAGGACTTCGAGCGGGCGCTGCCGCGACCTGTCGTGATCCATTGTGAGCGAGTGCAGCCCCGCGGCACGACCTCCCGACCCAGACGCCCAAGAAGTGCATCCATGACCAAGACCCGCGTTCTTACCGGCATCACGACCACCGGCACCCCTCATCTCGGCAACTATGTCGGCGCCATCAAGCCTGCCATCGAAGCCAGTCAGGACCCGACGGTCCAGTCCTTCTACTTCCTCGCCGACTTCCACGCCCTGATCAAGTGTCAGGACCCGAAGCGCGTGCAGGAGTCGCGTCGTGAGATCGCCGCCACCTGGCTGGCTCTGGGTCTGGACACCGACAACGCCATCTTCTATCGCCAGTCGGACGTGCCGGAGATCCCGGAGCTGATGTGGCTGCTCAACTGCGTGTGCGCCAAGGGCTTGATGAACCGTGCGCATGCCTACAAGGGCGCCGTGGCCGAGAATGAAGAGAGCGGCATCGAGGATCTCGATCGCGGCATCAGCATGGGCCTGTTCAGCTATCCGGTGCTGATGGCGGCGGACATCCTGATGTTCAATGCGCACAAGGTGCCGGTGGGGCGTGACCAGATCCAGCATATCGAGATGGCGCGCGACATGGCCGGGCGCTTCAACCACCTCTTCAAGGGCAACTACTTCACCATGCCCGAGGCGGTGACCGACGAGAAATCCCAGCTGCTGCTGGGCCTCGACGGTCGCAAGATGTCCAAGAGCTACAACAACACCATCCCGCTGTTCG
>NZ_CFDJES010000009.1:0-1966 GCF_983723665.1 Cobetia sp.
CAACAGAGAACACGAGGGGAAGCAGGGAAGTGATATTGGCTCCTCGAACAGGACTCGAACCTGTGACCCAATGATTAACAGTCATTTGCTCTACCAACTGAGCTATCGAGGAACAACAAAATATCGATCGATATCAGGGCGATATCGAAGCTGACGACGAGGAACTCATCTATCAGCGTCATTTCCGGCATTGGCAGGAAGCCTTGGATTGGCTCCTCGAACAGGACTCGAACCTGTGACCCAATGATTAACAGTCATTTGCTCTACCAACTGAGCTATCGAGGAACAACCGGAAATCCATCTGTCAGTGACATCATCATGGATGCTATCAGGCTGACATTTCAAGCATGCTGCATGTGCTATTGGCTCCTCGAACAGGACTCGAACCTGTGACCCAATGATTAACAGTCATTTGCTCTACCAACTGAGCTATCGAGGAACAACCTTGAACACGCGACGAATTATACGGAAATACTCAATGGCGTCAACCACCTTCGGCCATTCAGACCACCGCAGAACTCGCTCGATTCCTCCTGCCGGATCCACCTCCGAAAGCGCACGAAGCGACATCCAGATGTGACAAGGCCCGCACGGATGCAGGCCTTGGAATCACTGGTGGCTACACCCTGATTTGAACAGGGGACCCCATCATTATGAGTGATGTGCTCTAACCAGCTGAGCTATGTAGCCACACGACGAGGCGTATATTGCAGGTCAGGCTGCTGAATTGCAAGCACTTTTTATCAAAAGCTCAACAGACGAGCCCGACGGGCCGATCAGATACCCAGCGATGTCTTCACCGCGGCAAGGCCAGGCTGCCCCTCCACGGTCTCGACTCCCTTGAGCCAGGCCTCCAGCACCTGCGGGTTCTGCTTGAGCCAACTGGCCGCCGCATCATCCGGGTCTTCGCCGCCATCCATGATGTCGCCCATCAGCTGGTTTTCCATCTCCAGGGTGAACTCGAGATTGGAAAGCAGGGCCCCGACGTTGGTGCATGCTTCGCTGTAGCCCGCGCGAGTATTGGTATACACCGTCGCACCACCCAGATTCGGCCCGAAGTAATCATCGGCCCCTTCCAGATAGCCCATCTCGAAGCGGGTATTCATCGGGTGCGGTTCCCAACCGAGGAACACGACCCACTCCTCGGCGGCAATCTTCGACTTCACTTCCGCCAGCATGCCGGCTTCCGAAGAATCGATCATCTCGAACTCGCCCATGCCGAAGGCGTCGTCATCGATCATGTCGGCAATGATCATGTTGCCGTCGTTGCCCGCCTCTATCCCGTAGATGCGACCATCAAACTTCTCGAGATTGTCGGCAAGGTCCGCCACCGAGGTCACGCCGGCATCCAGCACGTACTGCGGCACCGCCAGGGTGTATTTCGCGCCCTCCAGATTGGCGCGCGGGCGATCGACCTGCCCCTTGTCGATGTAAGGGTCACTGATGGAGGCCATCGACGGCATCCAGTTGCCCAGGAAGACATCGAAGTCATCATTCTTCATGCCGGCATAGGCGATCGGCACCGAGATGGTGTCAGAGGTCGTCTCATAGCCCAGCCCCTCCAGCACGGCACGCGTCAGAGCGGTGGTGGCCGTGATGTCCGTCCAGCCGACTTCGGCGAAACGCACCGTGCGACATTCTTCCGACACGGCGGCCTGGGCCTGATTCGCCATGACCGGCACGGCGATGACGCCCAGTGCCAACAGCACCTTACCAGGTGATCGTTTCATGCTAACCCCTTGTTTTATTGTTCGTTGTCATTCAACTCTCGACCATCGGCGCAACGTTCAACCTACGTTGAGATCGACATGCTGCCCCTCCATGTTCTACCGCACTGTAGCGCTTTTACCAACCGGCCTCGCCAACCCACAGTCTTGAACGCCCGCCTGTCGCTGGCCGCCACCGGCCCTCGATGCCTCGCCCGCCTCCCCCTCCTGACCATCCCTGACCGCCCCCTGACCGCCCC
>NZ_CFDJES010000009.1:2066-9293 GCF_983723665.1 Cobetia sp.
CCCTGACCGCCCCCTGACCGCCCCACCTTGCCTCAACTTGACGCATCGGGAACCAGCCTCTACACTTTTTGTTAATTGAACGTTCAATAAAAACTCTGCGCACGACAGCATGGTGCAGCGCTCGCGGCAAACCGGTGATGATCCAGTACCATGGCCACACCAAGTGTCACACCGACCCGATATACGAAAAGGACTCCGTTGATGCCCAAAGTGGGAATGGAACCTATCCGCCGCCGCCAGTTGATCCAGGCCACCATGCAAGCCATCGATGAGGCAGGACTCGCCGACGCGACCGTGGCCCGCATCGCCCGTCACGCAGGTGTTTCCACCGGCATCATCAGCCACTATTTCGGCGGCAAGGATGGCTTGATGGAAGCCACCATGCGCCAGATTCTCACTGACCTGCGCAGCGCCGTCAGTGAGCGTCGCGCCGCACTGGCCGACGATGACGTCCGCAGCCATCTGCGCGCGGTGATCGACGGCAACTTTGACCGCAGCCAGGTCAGTCAGAGCGTCTCCAAGACCTGGTTGGCCTTCTGGGCCTCCAGCATGCACCGCATTCCGCTGGAACGCCTGCAGCGAGTCAACGACAGGCGGCTGATCTCCAATCTGTGTGCCCTGTTCCGCCGCTGCATGCCGCTGAACGAGGCACGTGATGCCGCGGCCGGACTGGCCGCCTTGATCGACGGCCTGTGGTTGCGCGGTACGCTGGACCCGACCGGCCTCGATGTCGAGCGCGCACGCCGCCTCGCCTATGAATATGTCGACTACCAGCTGACACGTCACATGGCAGCATCCCTGAACGCGACAGACTCCCCCACTTCCCCTGAACCCAGTAAGGAGCGC
This sequence comes from Cobetia sp., assembly GCF_983723665.1. Taxonomy (NCBI): domain Bacteria; kingdom Pseudomonadati; phylum Pseudomonadota; class Gammaproteobacteria; order Oceanospirillales; family Halomonadaceae; genus Cobetia; species Cobetia sp. The sequence goes on from NZ_CFDJES010000009.1 coordinate 2,913, forward strand.
ACGCATGGCTAACGGCAACGCAAGCTTCCCGACCCAGACCCTCTACATCGGTGGCCGTCGGGTCGAGGCTACCTCCGGCGAGACCTTCGAGACCGTCAACCCGGCCACCGGCGAAGTCATCGCCGAGATCCAGCAGGCCAGCGGTGCCGACGTCGATACCGCCGTCGAAAGCGCCCTGCAGGGTCAGAAGGTGTGGGCCGCGATGACCGGCATGGAGCGTTCACGCATCCTGCGTCGCGCCGTGGACCTGCTGCGCGAGCGCAACGACGAACTGGCGCTGCTCGAGACTCTCGACACCGGCAAGCCGCTGTCCGAGACCGAAGCGGTCGACATCGTCACCGGTGCCGATGCACTCGAGTACTACGCGGGCCTCGCGCCGGCCATCGAAGGCAGCCAGATGCCGCTGCGTCAGGAAGCCTTCGTCTATACCCGCAAGGAGCCGCTGGGCGTCATCGGCGCCATCGGTGCCTGGAACTACCCGATCCAGATCGCCTGCTGGAAGTCTGCCCCGGCCCTCGCCGCCGGCAACGCCATGGTCTTCAAGCCCAGCGAAGTCACTCCGCTGAGCGCACTGAAGCTGGCCGAGATCTTCACCGAAGCCGGCCTGCCGGACGGCGTGTTCAACGTCGTGCAGGGCGATGCACGCGTCGGCGTGATGCTCACCGAGCACCCGGATATCGCCAAGATCTCCTTCACCGGGGAAGCCGGCACCGGCAAGAAAGTCATGTCCGCGTCCGCCTCTTCCAGCCTCAAGGAAGTCACCATGGAGCTGGGCGGCAAGTCCCCGCTGCTGGTGTTCGCCGACTCCGATCTCGACCGTGCCGCCGACGGCGCCATGATGGCCAACTTCTACAGCTCCGGTCAGGTGTGCACCAACGGCACCCGCGTGTTCGTCGAAGCCAGCGTCAAGGACGCCTTCGAAGCCAAGATCGTCGAGCGCGTCGCGCGCATCAAGGCCGGCGACCCGCAGGACCGCGCCACCACCTTCGGACCGCTGGTCAGCTTCGAGCACCTGGACAAGGTCGTCTCCTATCTGGAGATCGCCAAGCAGGACGGCGCACGTCTGCTGGTCGGCGGCGAGCGCATGAGCGAAGGCGACTTCGCCAAGGGCGCCTGGGTCGCACCGACCGTCTACACCGACTGCAGCGATGACATGCGCATCGTGCAGGAAGAGATCTTCGGTCCGGTGATGTCCATCCTGTCCTTCGACAGTGAAGAGGAAGTCATCCGTCGCGCCAACGACACCACCTATGGCCTGGCGGCTGGCCTGTTCACCGAGAGCCTGAACCGCGCGCATCGCGTGATTCACCAGCTCGAAGCCGGCATCTGCTGGGTCAACACCTGGGGCGAGTCGCCGTCCGAAATGCCGGTCGGCGGCTACAAGCAGTCCGGTATCGGTCGCGAGAACGGTGTCGAGACGCTGTCTCACTACACCCAGACCAAGTCCGTGCTGATCGAGATGGGCCCGTTCGAGTCCGCCTTCTGAGCCATCACTGGCCGCAAGGCCTGATGACAGCAGCACCCTCTGGCGCCAGAGGCTGAAGTACCGGCCCTCAAGCACCGGGCCTAAGCAAAACGAAGCGCCAGATGCCCCACCTGCCGGCATGTCGAACACTCGCCATGCCGGCTGCACGCCGCGTCGCTCGCCAGCGCCGCGCGCAGTGCCCGAATCCCGATGAGTCGTTGAGCCCCCGATGGCAGCTTGCTGTCATGCGGTGCCCCGACGATTCACCACAGACAAGCAAACGTATCCAGCAGCCCGGCAGTGGCCACTCCCCGTCGTGAACGGGGCGTCATGTGCCCGCATGTGGCACCCGATACGAGAGGACCTTCCATGAGCCAATTCGAGCGTGAATACGATTACGTCATCATCGGCGCCGGCAGCGCCGGCAACGTGCTGACCACCCGCCTGAGCGAAGACGCCGACGTCAGCGTGCTGTTGCTGGAAGCCGGTGGCCGCGACCACCGCTTCGACTTCCGCACCCAGATGCCCGCCGCGCTGGCGTACCCGCTGCAGGGTCAGCGCTACAACTGGGACTTCAAGACCGATCCCGAGCCGCACATGAACAACCGTCGCATGGAATGTGGCCGCGGCAAGGGCCTGGGCGGCTCCTCGTTGATCAACGGCATGTGCTACATCCGCGGCAATGCGCTGGATTACGACAACTGGGCCAAGGACCCCATCCTGGCCGACTGGAACTATCGTGAGTGCCTGCCCTACTTCCGCAAGTGCGAGACGCGCGATATCGGCCCGAATGACTACCATGGCGGCGACGGCCCGGTGTCGGTCACCACGCCCAAGCAGGGCAACAACGAGCTCTATCATGCCTTCATCGCGGCAGGCATCGAGGCGGGCTACCCGGCCACCGAAGACGTCAACGGCTACCAGCAGGAAGGCTTCGGCCCGATGGACCGCTTCGTGACCAGGGAAGGCCGTCGCGCCTCCACCGCACGCGGCTATCTGGATACCGCCAAGAAGCGCTCCAACGTGACCATCGAGACGCGTGCCACCACCGACGTCATCCTGTTTGAAGGCAAGACGGCGGTCGGCGTGAAGTACGAGCGCAAGGGCCAGGACCACCGCGTGCGTGCGCGCAAGGAAGTGCTGCTGTGCGCCGGCGCCATCGCCTCGCCGCAGATCCTGCAGCGCTCCGGCGTCGGCAACCGTGAACATCTCGAGCCGCTGGGCGTGAAGATGGTCCACCACCTGCCGGGCGTGGGCGAGAACCTGCAGGATCACCTCGAGCTCTACATCCAATACGAGTGCACCCAGCCGATCTCACTGTATCCGTCCCTCAAGTGGTACAACCAGCCGCCCATCGGTCTGGAATGGATGCTCAAGGGCACCGGTGTCGGTGCCAGCAACCAGTTCGAGGCCGCCGGCTTCATTCGCAGCGATGACAACGAAGCCTGGCCGAACCTGCAGTATCACTTCCTGCCGATCGCGATCAGCTACAACGGCAAGAGCGCAGTGCAGGGCCACGGCTTCCAGGCGCACGTCGGGTCGATGCGCTCCCAGAGCAAGGGCCGCGTACGCCTGACCTCACTCGACCCCAAGGCCGCGCCGTCGATCTTCTTCAACTACATGGCCGAGGAGCGTGACTGGGAAGAGTTCCGCGCCGCCATCCGCCTGACCCGCGAGATCATCGCCCAGCCCGCGCTGGACCCCTACCGCGGCCGCGAGCTGGCACCGGGTGCCCAGGCGCAGACCGACGCCGAGCTCGACGAGTACGTGCGCAACCACGCCGAGACCGCCTACCACCCGTGTGGCAGCTGCCGCATGGGCAGTGACGAGACTTCAGTGGTCGATGGTGCCGGTCGCGTACATGGCCTCGACAACCTGCGCGTCGTCGATGCCTCGCTGTTCCCGGTCATCCCGACCGGCAACCTGAATGCGCCGACGATCATGCTGGCCGAGAAGATGGCCGACAAGATTCGTGGCCGCGCGCCGCTGCCGCCCTCCGACGCCGATTACTTCGTGATCGAACCCGGCACGCCGGCCAAGAAGCCCGCCAAGCGCAAGATCGACTCTGCTCCGATCAATGGCTGAGCACTGATCAATGACTGAGCACTGATCAACGCCAGAGCCCGTGCGAGTCAACGCCTGCGACAGGTAGTCTGACCTCACGCACGCAAGCGCTATCGATCGCCCAAGGCCCCGCATTGCGGGGCCTTTTTCATGCCTGTCAGACAGCTTTCACTCATCCCGGTCTGGCGCTCGCCGACTGCCTCGCCCGGGCGACTGCCCTTTTCGAGAATGAATCCGCACACCTTAGACCTTGGACGTACTGCAGGGTCGGGCAACATGGGATACGCTGAAGAGAATTCAAACAACTGTTCTAAACGCATGGCTGCTACGCTGTAGAAACGCCATGCAAAGACACCATCCCTCGCCACCCGGAGATCCTGCCATGACGCAGCTCATCCTCATCCTTGTCGCCGTTGCCGGTCTGTTGGCCGTCATGGCACGCGAAGCCGGGGCCCTCGCGGCCATCGGCGTTCTCGCAATCATCGGTATCGTCGGTCTGGCGGTCGACGCGCCGGTACTGGGTTGCCTGCTGCTGATCGGCGCGGCGCTGGTCGCGGTGTGTGGCCTGCCGGCCCTGCGCAGCAAGTGGCTCAGCCCGCGTCTGTTCGCGATGTTCAAGAAGGTCTCCCCCAAGGTCTCGGACACCGAGAAGGTGGCGCTGGAAGCCGGCACCGTGTTCTGGGACGCCGAGCTCTTTTCCGGCAAGCCGCAGTGGGACACCCTGACCGCACAGCGCAACGACGGCATCTCCAGTGAAGAGCAGGCCTTCATCGATGATCAATGCTCTGTCGCCTGCGGCATGACCAACAGCTGGGAGATCGCGCGTGAGCGTGCCGATCTGCCCGAAGCGCTGTGGGAATACCTCAAGCGCGAGAAGTTCTTCGGCATGATCATTCCCAAGGAATATGGCGGCCTGGGCTTCTCGGCCAAGGCGCAGTCGCTGGTGCTGCAGAAGCTGGCGGTCAACGAGACGCTGATGGTCACCGTCGGCGTGCCCAACTCCCTCGGCCCGGGCGAGCTGCTGCTCAAGTACGGCAGCGAAGAACAGAAGAACCATTACCTGCCGCGTCTGGCCGATGGCCGCGAGATTCCGTGTTTCGGCCTGACCGGCCCGCGTGCCGGCAGTGACGCGACCTCCATCCCGGACACCGGCATCGTGTGTCGCGGCATGCATGATGGCGAGGAAGTCGTCGGCATTCGCCTGAACTTCGAGAAGCGCTGGATCACCCTGGCGCCGGTCGCCACCGTGGTCGGCCTGGCCTTCCGCATGTTCGACCCCGAACACCTGCTGGGCGACGTGGAAGACATCGGCATCACCTGCGCCCTGATTCCGCGTGACACCGACGGCATGGACATCGGCCGTCGTCACCACCCGATCGGCGCGCCGTTCATGAATGGCCCGATCTTCGGCAAGGACGTCTTCATCCCGCTCAGCTACCTGATCGGTGGCGAGCAGATGGCCGGCCAGGGCTGGAAGATGCTGGTCGAATGTCTGTCGGTGGGTCGCTGCATCACCCTGCCGTCCGGCTCCGCGGGCATCTCGCGCTACGCACTGGGCTGGAGCGCCGGCTTTGCGCGCATCCGTCGTCAGTTCAATCTGCCGGTGGCCGAGATGGAAGGCGTGCAGGAGCCGCTGGCCCGCATGGCCGCGATGAACTACATCAGCCAGGCGTCGGTGCTGCACACCGCCAACATGATCGACAACGGCCACAAGCCGGCGGTGCCCTCCGCCATCCTCAAGAGCCAGCTGACCGAGATGGCCCGCTCGCTGCTGGCCGACGGCATGGACATCCACGGCGGACGCGGCGTGACGCTTGGCCCGCGCAACTACATCGGCGTGGCCTACGCCGGCACTCCGGTCTCGATCACGGTGGAAGGCGCCAACATCATGACCCGCAACCTGATGATCTTCGGTCAGGGCGCGATCCGCTGCCATCCTTACGTGCTGGAAGAGCTGGCCGCCAAGGACGCCGATGACCTGAACGCCTTCGACAAGGCCTTCTTCCGCCATGCCGGCCTGATCTTCGGCAACGCGGCACGCGCCTTCACCCAGAGCTTCGGCATCGGCGGCAAGGCCACTGGCTTCGACGCCGTCGCCACGCCCTATGCCAGCCACATCAACCGCTTCAGCGCCGCCTTCTCGCTGTCCGCCGATGCGGCCATGGCAAGCCTTGGCTCCAGCCTCAAGGCGCGCGAGATGCTGTCGGCACGCCTGGGCGACGTGCTCTCCAACCTCTACCTGGCGTCACTGACGCTCAAGCAGTGGCACGAATCCGAGGCCTGCGAACACGAAGAGGCGCTGTTCCACTACAGCATGCAATGGCTGCTGCACCGCGCGGAAAAGGCACTGGATGAGCTGTTCGCCAACCTGCCCAACCGTGCGCTGGGCACTGCCCTGCGCGTGATCGCCCTGCCGCGTGGCCGTCAGTTCGCCATGCCCAGGGACAGCCTGACCCGCGAGATCGCCCGTGCCGTCTCCACCGACACTGCACTGCGTGCCAAGCTGACCGACAACACCTGGGATGCCCAGGACGAAGGCCAGCAGGACAACGCCCTCGCCCGCTACAACGCGCTGCTCAAGGACTATCCGCGCGCCGAGCCGATCTACAAGGCGCTGGCCAAGGCCTACCACAAGGGCGAGATTCCGGCCGATGCACTGTCACCGGAAGCGCGCATCGAAGCGGCGGTCGAGGCAGGCATCCTGTCCGCCGAGGATGGCGACTTCATGCGCGTCTTCGAAGCCGAGGTACTCGACATGCTGACCGTCGACCACTTCGAATTCGACGCCTTCGTGCGCAAGCCGATGGCGAGTGACGGCACCGCCTCCAACCCGCAGCAGGACGCCGCCTGAT
>NZ_CFDJES010000009.1:9393-24647 GCF_983723665.1 Cobetia sp.
TCTCATCCTCAGATATGACGCGCGAAGTGCTCCAGGTCACGCACGAAGGCGTTCTTGTAGGTCTCGAAGTCCTTCGGGCGCGCCTTGAAGGAGCGCTTGATGCGCTCGCGGTCCAGGCGCAGCGGCGCGTCGAGGGACGCCAGGTTGCCGACACGCGCCGCCGGATTCATGCCGACCAGCTCGCGCGACTGATCGCCTTCGGCCTCGGCCTCCAGCCAGTCGTTGATGCCGGCGCGACGCAGCACGCTGACCAGTGAGCTGTCAGTGATGCGCACCTGCAGGCGGCCGTGATCGGACAGCTGGGAGACCAGCGCGATGCCGTGGTCGTGACCGCGATGCACCGTCGGTGTCGCCCACAGCGCCAGATTCAGGCCACGTGCGTTCTCGTCGAGTACCAGCAGCGCGGCAGAGTGGATGCGCTCGGCATCGTCGACCAGCGCGAACAGGCGCGCCATCTCATTCTCGAACCACACCCCACGCACGCCGGCGTAACTCACCAGCGCATCCAGACCCCCTTCGCGGCCATGGACTTCGGCGCACAGCATCGCCAGACAGGCATCACGTCGGGCACCGGCACTCACTTCAACCACTTTCATCGCGTTCTCCGCCACAGGCATTTTCAGCGCGCAAGACTAGCACACTCGCTCGCCGGCCGCTTATTCCGGCCTTGAGTTACCCCCGGCGCCTCGCTTGCCAGCCCGAGCCGAGCTGGCGACGCCACACACTCGCTGCTCAGTCACAAGCTCAGTCATAAGTTCAGCCTTGAGTTCAGCCTCGCTCGAATGAACATCTTCCTGTCACAAAGTTGTAAGGCGGGCGCTATAGAGTCGTCTACGCTTTTCGGACGATCATCAAAAGAACAAGAAAATGTTCACTTGATCGTCGCCATCGATCGTCAGCGGCCAGCGTCCTTCTTCTTTGTTGCGGAAGCTGGCCAGGGGAACCTCTCAGGAGTTTGACCATGCGCCGCCCGACTCATCATGCAAGCACCCGTACGACTGCCACCGCGACTCGTCGCCTCGCCAGCCTCGCGCTGGCCATCGGTTTCGCCTCCACCTCCGCCAGTGCCCTCGCCGCCACCGAGGTGGAATGGTGGCACGCCATGGGGGGCGGGCTCGGCAAGAAGGTCGACGAGATCGCGGCCGACTTCAATGCAAGCCAGGACGACTACGTCGTCAAGCCGGTCTTCAAGGGCAACTACTCCGAGACCATGACCTCCGCCATCGCCGCCTTCCGCGCCGGCAAGGGTCCGGACATCGTGCAGATCTTCGAGGTCGGCACTGCCACCATGATGAGCGCCAAGGGCGCGATCGTCCCGGTGCATCAGCTGATGGCAGACTTCGCGCCGCAGGAAGGCACCGCCTTCGACCCGAACGCCTACCTGTCTGCCGTCACCGGCTATTACACCGACACCGACGGCAAGATGTTGTCGATGCCGTTCAACTCCTCCACGCCAGTGACCTACTACAACAAGGACGTGCTGGCCAAGGCGGGCGTCGACTCCCTCCCGCAGACCTGGCAGGAAATGGGCGCCGCGCTCAAGAAGGTCGTCGATTCCGGCGCCGCCAGCTGTGGCCTGACCACCACCTGGCCGTCCTGGGTGATGCTGGAGAACTTCTCGGCGCGCAACGATGTGCCCTTCGCCAGCCAGGCCAATGGCTTCGCCGGCACCGATACCCGCCTTGAATTCAACACGACCGCCGTGGTCGACCACATCCAGCGTCTCGATGACTGGCAGGCCGACAAGCGCTTCGTGTTCGGCGGTCGCTTCGATGACGCGGCGCCCAAGTTCTACTCCGGCGAGTGCGCGATGATGATGGGCTCTTCCGCCAGCTATGCCGGCGTCAAGGAAAGCGCCAAGGGCTTCGAGTTCGGCGTGGCACCGCTGCCCTATGACAGCGACGTGATCGAGACGCCGCAGAATTCCATCATCGGTGGCGCCTCGCTGTGGGTGCTGTCCGGTCACAGCGATGAGGAATACCAGGGCGTCGCCAAGTTCTTCCAGTACCTCTCAAAGCCCGAAGTGCAGGCCGACTGGCACCAGTTCACCGGCTATCTGCCGATCACCACTGCCGCGGCAGAGCTGACGCGCGAACAGGGCTTCTACGCCGAGAACCCGGGCACCGACGTCGCCATCACCCAGATGACCTCCGCGACGCCGACCGAGAACTCCAAGGGCCTGCGCCTGGGCAACATGGTGCAGATTCGTGACGTGATCAATGAAGAGCTGGAGAAGATCTTCTCCGGCAAGGAAAGCGTGCAGGACGGCCTTGACAACGCCGTCAAGCGCGGCGATTCGCTGCTCGAGAAGTTCGAACGCGCCAACGGCTGATCATCGCCACACCGGGGGCGGGCCCATGCCGGGCTCGCCCTCCCGCTATTTTCTCCAGCCAGAGAGCGGAAAGCGCATCCGACATCCGGTGTCCTTTCCCTTCTCTCACGGCTTGATGGCGCAGGAGCGGCCGAGGCTTGCCGACTCCGTGCTACCGACGGAACCACCCAGTCCCTCCTTGCTTGCGAGACCCCTGCTGCATGGCCCATTTCAATCGACACCCCATCACGCCCTGGATACTGCTGGCGCCTCAGCTGCTGATCGTGGCCGTGTTCTTCTTCTGGCCGGCCTACCAGGCCATCGAACAGGCCTTCTATGTCGAGGATGCCTTCGGGCTCTCGCGGGAATTCACCGGGCTGAGCAACTTCGTCAGCGTGCTGAGCGAGCCGGAATATCTCACGACACTATGGACGACCACCTATTTCTCCTTTGCGGTGGCCTTCGGCGCCATGGCATTGGCGCTGGGGCTGGCCGTACTGGCGGACCGCGTGCTGCGCGGCGCACACGCCTACAAGACCCTGCTGATCTGGCCCTACGCCGTGGCGCCCGCCGTGGCCGGGGTGCTGTGGCTGTTCCTGTTCGACCCGACGCTGGGCATTCTGCCGGAGCTGTTGTCTGCCATCGGCATCGACTGGAACCACAAGCTCAATGGCGATCAGGCCATGTTGCTGGTGGTGCTGGCCTCGATCTGGAAGCAGATGAGCTACAACTTCGTGTTCTTCCTCGCCGGCCTCCAGGCGATCCCCAAGAGCCTGCTGGAAGCGGCCGCGATGGACCGCGCCGGCCCCTGGCGGCGTTTCTGGACCATCACCTTCCCGCTGCTCTCGCCGACCAGCTTCTTCCTGCTGGTGATGAACGTGGTCTACGCCTTCTTCGAGACCTTCGGCACCATCGATGCCACCACCCAGGGCGGTCCGGCCGGCTCGACGCGCACCCTGGTCTACAAGGTCTATGAAGATGGTTTCGTCGGGCAGGACCTGGGCTCGAGTGCTGCCCAGTCCGTGCTGTTGATGGTCATCGTCGGCGTGCTGACGCTGATCCAGTTCAAGTATGTCGAGAAGAAGGTGCAGTACTGATGCGCTACAACCGCCCCGGGCTTGATATCGCAAGCCATGCCCTGCTGATTGTCGGCTGCGCACTGTTCTTCCTGCCGGTCTGGATCGCCTTCAGCGCCAGTACCCACGAGATGGGTGACCTCTACTCCAACGTCGCCCCCGTCTGGATCGGCGAGGCTGGCCTGGACAACTACCGCCAGCTGCTGGCAGACCCGGTCAGCAGTCTCGGCGCCGACGTGATGACCCTGCTGTTCAACTCGATGCTGATGGCACTGGGCATCGCCATCGGCAAGATCATCATCTCGGTGCTGGCCGCCTACGCGATCGTCTTCTTCGAGTTCCGCTTCCGCAAGCTGTGCTTCTGGCTGATCTTCATCACCCTGATGCTGCCGGTGGAGGTGCGTATCCTGCCGACCTTCAAGGTGGTGGCCGACCTCAACATGCTGGACAGCTACGCCGGCCTGATCCTGCCGCTGATCGCCAGCGCCACCGCGACCTTCCTGCTGCGCCAGTTCTACCTGACCATCCCGTCGGAACTGGTCGAGGCCGCGCGCATCGATGGCGCCGGGCCGTGGCGCTTTCTCAAGGACATCCTGCTGCCGCTGTCGAAGACCAACATCGCGGCGCTGTTCGTGATCATGTTCATCTATGGCTGGAATCAGTATCTGTGGCCGCTGTTGATCACCACCGATGCCGACTACCTGACCATCGTCGTCAGCCTCAAGCGCATGCTGACCACCGGTGATGGGCTGGTGCCGTGGCAGGACGTCACCGCCACCACGCTGCTGGCCATGGGCCCGCCGGTGCTGGTGATCCTGTTCATGCAGCGCTACTTCATCAAGGGCCTGGTGGACAGCGAGAAGTGATCTCGCGCTCCGACCCGCGACACATCGCCCCAAGCCCCCTGATTCCGTTACGTCGTGATGGACAGACTTGCCCGTCACGCCACCGCTCTGGATACACAACTCATGGCAACACTGGCGCTCAAGCAGCTCAAGAAGCAGTACCCCAATGGCTACAAGGCCCTGCATGGCATCGACCTGGCCTTCGGCGAAGGCGAGCTGATCGTCATCGTCGGCCCTTCCGGCTGTGGCAAGTCGACCCTGCTGCGCACTCTGGCGGGCCTGGAGGACATCTCCGAGGGCGATCTGGAGATCAACGGCAAGCGCGTCAATGAGCTGGAACCCGCCGAGCGCGACATCGCGATGGTGTTCCAGAACTACGCGCTCTACCCGCACATGAGCGTGTTCGACAACATGGCCTACGGCCTCAAGAACCGTCGCACGCCCAAGGACGAGATCCAGCAGCGCGTCAGCGAGGCCGCCGAGCTGCTGGGCCTGACCGAGCTGCTCGATCGCCGCCCCAAGCAGCTCTCCGGCGGCCAGCGCCAGCGTGTCGCCATGGGGCGCGCCATCGTGCGCAAGCCGCAGGTCTTCCTGTTCGATGAGCCACTCTCGAATCTGGACGCCAAGCTGCGCGTGCAGATGCGTCTCGAGATCCGCCGCCTGCAGAAGCGCCTCAAGGTCACTTCCGTCTACGTGACCCATGATCAGACCGAGGCCATGACCCTGGCGGATCGTCTGGTGGTGATGAATGGCGGCCATGTCGAGCAGTTCGGCACGCCGATGGCGCTCTATGATCAGCCCGCCAGCCAGTTCGTCGCCGGCTTCATCGGCTCGCCGGCGATGAACTTCTTGAGCGCCACCCAGGCACAGGCAGGCCTCGTATTGCCGTGTGGCGCAACCATTGCCCTGCAGGGTGAGGGCGAAGGTCTGACCACGGGCGCTGAGCTGACCCTCGGCATTCGCCCCGAGCACCTGCAGGTACTGGGAGCAGCCGATGCCCTGCCCGCAGGGGCCGCGGAGCTTGAGGCGCGCATCGAGCTGGTCGAACCGCTGGGCGCGGACACCCTGGCGTACTGCCGACTGCAAGGCCAGAGCGAGCCGCTGGTGGTGAGACTGGATGGCGAGCACGCCGTCGCGGAAGAACAGACGCTGCGCCTGGCCATCCTTCCGGCGCGTGCCCATCTGTTCGGCGCCGACGGCAAGCGGCTGGCAACCCGCGAGCAGGCGACAGCGGCCATCGAATGAGCGCTTGCGTCCTGTCGCGGGCCGACGGAACCCCTTGCCCTGATAACGTCATCATTGGATGGTAATGCTTGAGACCTGCCCTGATCCGTCTCGCGTCTGAGCATCAGTGATCCGCCTCGACCGATCAGCGCCACAGCTGCGTGGCGGGCAGACATGCCATTCTTTCTGTGAGGATTCACCATGGTTTCATCGTCACATTCAGCCGACGCATCACATTCAACTGACAGCGTCCTGTCCCTGCCCCTAGCGATCGCACATCGCGGCCTGTCGGCCTATGCGCCGGAAAACACCCTGGCCGCCATTCAGGCGGCGCATGAGGCCGGCTTTCAATGGGTGGAACTGGACGTGCAGTTGCTGGGCGATGGCACGCCGGTCATCTGGCACGATGCCGGCGTGAATCGCTGCTCGGATGGGCGTGGCAAGCTCAAGAATCTGGATTGGGACAGCGTGCAGACCTTCGATGTCGGCAGCTGGTTCAATGCGTGCTTTGCCGGTGAGCGCATGGCCTCGCTCAAGCAGGCGCTGGAGCTGATCGCACGCCTGGACATGCGTCTGAATCTGGAACTCAAGCTCAGCCCTGGCCACGATGCCCAGGCGCTGGTCGATGCCGCCATCCCGATGGCCAGCGCCCATCTGCCCGCCTCACACCTGATCATCTCGTCGTTTGATCCCCAGGCGCTGCGGTTGACGCGGCAACGCGACCCGCAGGTGCATATCGGCCTGCTCTACGATGACATCCCCGACGACTGGCAGAGCCTGGCCGATGAGCTGAACGCAAGTTCCGTGCATGCCGACTGGCGCGCCCTGACGCGCGCCGCGGCCAGTGCCATCACCAGCCGTGGCCACAAGCTGCTCTGCTACACGCCCAACGATGCAGCCGCCTTCGCGCCGCGCTGGGCCTGGGGTGTGGATGCCGTCATCAGCGATGACCCGGCCATCTTCAGTGAAGAAGACCGCGAGCCCACTCTACCGCACGACACCACCACGCAAGGGCTACCCCAGACATGACCCCGGGCATCGAGCGCGACAGTCGCAGCGTCGAACACGCCAGCAATGATGCACTGACGACGCGCCAGCAACAGATTCTCGAGCGACTGGCCCGCGAGGGCCAGCTGGCGGTCGACCCGTTGGCCCACGCCTTCAACGTCACGCCCCAGACCATCCGGCGTGATCTTGGCGTGCTGTGTGAGCGCGGGCTGGCGCGGCGGCGCCACGGCGGCATCGAGCGTCCGCCGGGCGGCTACAACCTGGGACATTCCCAGCGCATCATGCTGGCGCGCACTGCCAAGCAGGCCATGGCCGCCAGCGTGGTCGCCGAGATTCCCGATGGCGCCACCCTGGCGCTGGGCATCGGCACCAGCGTGGTGGCGGTCGCCGAAGCCCTGCTTGCCCGACGCGGCCTGCGCGTGATCACCAACAATCTGCAGGTGGCGCAGGCGCTCTCGACCCATCCGGATGTCACCGTCCAGTTGGCGGAAGGACAACTGCGCCCGCAGGATCTCGACGTGGTCGGCAGCGCCACCGTGGCCTTCTTCGCACGCCATCAGGTCGATATCGCGGTCCTCGGCTGTGGCGGTCTCGATGCCGGTGGGCTGCTCGACTTCGATCCGGAAGAAGCCGCGGTCAGCCGTGCGCTGGTCCATCACGCCCAGCGCCGGATTCTGGTCGCCGATGCCAGCAAATGGGGGCGCGCCGCCATGTGCCGCATCGCCCCGCTCGAGGAGATCGACCTGCTGGTCACCGATGAGCTGCCCCATCAGCCCGATTATCGCAGCGCGCTGGAGGCTGCCAGCCAGCAGAGCCTGTCGGTGCGCTTCACTGCCTGAACCGAGGCGCGTCGCGCAAGCCGGCACCCATCGACGATACTGAAGGGAAACGCGACTGATGACAGCCGCGCGCCCGCTTACCTTCTGAGGATTTCTGGAATCACCATGCAAGCCTTCGCCCACTGTCCTGCCAGCACCCTGTCGGGTATCCGGTATCTGTTGACCGATATCGATGACACCCTCACCCATGAAGGGCGTCTCGCGGCATCGACGCTGGCGGCGCTGGAGCGTCTGGATGCCGCCGGCATCAAGGTCATCCCCGTCACGGGCGGCTGTGCGGGCTGGTGCGATCACATCGCACGCGCCTGGCCGGTCGCCAGCGTGATCGGTGAGAACGGCGCCTTTGCCTTCCGCCGCCAGGGGCAGCGCATCCTCACCACCTGGTGGGAAGACGAACAGCGCCTGCGCGCTCGCCAGCGCCACGTCATGACCGTCGCTCGCCAGCTGCTGCTCAATCATCCGCGCGCGGCACTGGCGCAGGACCAGCCCTTCCGCTTCGCCGATGTCGCGGTGGACCACTGCCAGGCGGTCGGCCCGCTGGCCCAGAGCGAGATTCGCGCCATCATCGCCGGCTTCACGGCCGCCGGTATTCAGGCGCGCGCCAGCTCCATCCACATCAATGCGTGGCAGGGCGAGTTCGACAAGGCGCGCATGGCGGTGCGGGTCCTCACCGAGACCTTCGGCCTGGACCGCATGCAGCTGGAGCAGGAGGTGATGTACGTCGGCGATGCCCCCAATGATGCGCCGATGTTCGCCACCTTCCGCCACACCGTGGGCGTGGCCAACATCATCCAGCACCGCGCGGCACTGGGGTGGGAGCCCAGCTGGGTGACGCGCCACAGTCATGGCGCCGGGGTCGAGGAAATCGCCGAGGCTCTGCTTACGGCACGCAAGGGAGTCGAGAGCGTCAAGACAGACGCCTGACCCTGTGACTGATGGCAGCCATAGACCTCCAGCAGGATGACGACCACAGGCCTTTGGACAGAAGTCAGCAGACAGGCATGAAAAAGCCCGCATGGCATTGCCATGCGGGCTTTTTTTATCCACAAGATAACGAATAACGCCAACTACCGGCTATCAATCCCCGAAGAACAATCCCCGAAGACCCTCGCCCGGATCATCAAAGCGCATGAAGGCTTCTCCCACCAGGAAGCCGTGGACGCCAGCGTCGCGCATCTTCGCCACATCGTCACGGGTATGGATGCCGGATTCGGTGACCACGCGCACGCCTTGCGGCATGTCGGCCAGCAGGTCCAGCGTCGTCTCAAGCGACGTCTCGAAGGTGCGCAGGTCACGGTTGTTGATGCCGACCAGTTCGATGCCCAGCGCCAGTGCACGCTTGAGCTCTTCGCCGTCATGCACCTCGACCAGCACATCCATGCCCAGCTCACGCGCCTGACGATACAGAGCGCTCAGGCGCGCATCGTCCAGCGCCGCAACGATCAACAGGATGCAGTCGGCGCCGATGGCACGCGCTTCCAGCACCTGATACGGATGGATGATGAAGTCCTTGCGAATCACCGGAATCGAGACGGCATCACGCGCCTCGATCATGAAGTCCTCGTGCCCCTGGAAGAAGTCGGCATCGGTGAGCACCGACAGACAGGCAGCGCCGGCCTGCTCGTAGGCCACGGCGATCTCGGCGGGCACGAAGTCTTCACGGATCACGCCCTTGGAGGGGGACGCCTTCTTCACTTCGGCGATGATGGCCGGCTCGCCACGGTCGATGCGCGACGTCAGCGCCTCGATGAAGCCGCGCGGCGCGCTCTGTTTCTCGATCAGGGTCTGCAGGTCCGCCTCGCTCACCGCGGCGCTGCGCTCGGCGATCTCTTCTTCCTTGCGCGCCAGAATCCTGGCCAGGATGGTCGGCAATGCCTTGTCAGTCGTCTGCTCGGTGCTCATCAGCGGGTCGCTCCTTCATCATTGACCTGGGCGTAGACACGGGTGAAATCCGCCAATTCCTTCATCTTCTCGAACGGCAGCTTGCTGGCCTGCACGTCCTCGGCAATGCTGACACCCTCCTTGAGACTGTCCGCGATGCCCGCCACGTAAAGGGCCGCGCCGGCATTGAGCGCCACGATGTCACTGGCCGGGCCTTCATCACCGCGCAGCGCCTGCTGCACCAGCTTGAGGCTGGCGTCCGAGGTATCCACCGCCAGACTTTCCAGCGACTGGCGCGCGATGCCGAAGTCTTCCGGCGCGATGCGGTATTCGCGGATCTCGCCATCCTTGAGCTCATTGACCAGCGTCGGTGCCGCCAGCGAGATCTCGTCCAGACCATCATCGCTGTGCACCACCAGCACATGCTCGGCCCCGAGGCGCTTGAGCACCTCGGCCATCAGCGGTACCAGCGCCGGGTCATAGACCCCCAGCACCTGACGGGTGGCGCCGGCCGGATTGGTCAGCGGACCGAGGATGTTGAACATGGTACGCACGCCCATCTCGCGGCGCGGGCCGATCACGTGCTTCATGGCGGCGTGATGATTGGGCGCGAACATGAAGCCGACCCCGATATCATCGATGCAGCGTGCGACCTGCTCGGCGTCCAGCGCCAGATTGATGCCGGCCGACTCAAGCAGGTCGGCACTGCCGGACGATGACGAGACACTGCGGTTGCCATGCTTGGCCACATGGCCACCGGCGGCCGCCACCACGAAACTTGCCGCCGTGGAGACATTGAACAGGTTGGCACCATCACCGCCGGTGCCGACGATATCCACTGCATCGGTGGCACGCACCGTGACGCGCGTCATCAGCTCACGCATCACCTGGGCGGCGGCGGCCAGCTCATCGACGGTCTCGCCCTTCATCGACAGCGCCATCAGCAAGGCCCCGATCTGCGCCTGGGTCGCCTCGCCGGTCATGATGGCCGTCATGACCGCATGAGTGTCGTCGTAGCTCAGGTGCTGGCGGCGCATCACGGCGCCAATCGCCTCACGCATCTGCATGTTGTGTCTCCGCAGGCGCCAGCCTCGGCGGCTGACGCATGAAAAAATAGGATGTGACTCTTGCGATCCATGCCCGCTCAGGCGGCTTTCGCAGCCTCGCCGCGACGCAGGAAGTTAGCCAGAAGCTCATGACCCTGCAATGTCAGGATCGACTCAGGGTGGAACTGGACGCCTTCGACATCCAGCTCGCGATGGCGCAGGCCCATGATCAACTGCGGCGTGACATCGTCGTCATCCGTCCAGCTGGTAACGATCAGACACTCGGGCAGGCTTTCGCGATCAACCACCAGCGAGTGATAACGCGTGACTTCCAGCGGCTCGGCCAGCGCGGCGAAAACACCGCTGTTGTCGTGACGCACGGCGGAGGTCTTGCCGTGCATCACCTGGGGCGCA
Source organism: Cobetia sp. (assembly GCF_983723665.1). NCBI lineage: Bacteria > Pseudomonadati > Pseudomonadota > Gammaproteobacteria > Oceanospirillales > Halomonadaceae > Cobetia > Cobetia sp. The sequence goes on from NZ_CFDJES010000009.1 coordinate 20,038, forward strand.
CGTACCACCTTGCCACCGTAGACCTGACCGATGGCCTGGTGACCGAGACACACGCCCAGAATCGGCAGCTTGCCGGCGAAGTGGCGAATGGTTTCCAGCGTGATGCCGGCCTCGTTGGGCGTACACGGCCCCGGGCCCAGCACCAGATGTGATGCACCGAGCGCCTCGATCTGCTCGAGCGTGATGGCGTCATTGCGCACGGTCAGCACTTCCGCGCCCAGCTCACTCAGATACTGGACGATGTTGTAGGTGAAGCTGTCAAAGTTGTCGATCATCAGCACGCGTGGCGTGCTGGCGTCCTGCGAAGTGAATGTCTGCATGGTCAGTGTCCATTCTCGGGAGCGGATCATGCGCCGTGATTGACCGGCCTGCCCGCTCTCCTGTGGTGTCGTTCCCGCCGTCCAGCAACAAAAATGCCGCCCTGGTCGGCGGCATTCTTCTGGTCGTACGTCCTCGAACTTCAGACATGCGAAAGCCGCCCCCTTGTCAGGAGCGCCACCACTGCTGGCTGAGGTCGTGCGGGTTACGTAGCGTCATGGGTCAATAGTGCGTTGAGCTGCCAGGAGTGTCAATCACATGCGCCGTTGCAGGAAGTGACCCGCGAACACTGGCGAGTCACTCCCGAAATGCACGGCGCGCCGATCAGTCCAGATTGTCCAGACCGCGCTCCGCCATCGCCACGGCACGGAACAGGGCACGCCCCTTGTTGAGAGTCTCGTCCCACTCGGACTGCGGCACGGAATCGGCCACGATACCGGCGCCGGCCTGGACGTGCAGCACCTTGTCCTTGAGCACCGCGGTGCGGATCGCGATGGCGGTATCCATGTTGCCGTGCCAGGAGAGATAGCCCACCGCGCCGGAATAGATGCCGCGCTTGACCGGCTCCACCTCGTCGATGATCTCCATGGCGCGAATCTTCGGCGCGCCGGACAGGGTGCCGGCCGGGAAGGTGGCCCGCAGCACGTCCATCGGCCCCAGGCCTTCCTTCAGCTTGCCGGTGACGTTGGAGACGATGTGCATGACGTGGGAATAGCGCTCCACCACCATCTGGTCCGTCACCTTGACGCTGCCGGTCTGGCTGATGCGACCGGCATCGTTGCGACCCAGGTCGATCAGCATCAGGTGCTCGGCGACTTCCTTGGGGTCTGACAGCAGGTCCTTCTCCAGCGCCAGGTCTTCCTCTTCGGTGGCGCCGCGCACGCGGGTACCGGCGATCGGGCGCACCGCGACCTCGCCATCCTCGAGACGCGAGAGAATCTCCGGCGACGAGCCGATGACGTGGTGGTCATCCAGATTGAAGAAGAACATGTACGGCGAAGGATTCAGGCTGCGCAGTGCACGGTAGAGATCCAGCGGCGCGGCGCGGTAGGGAATCGACATGCGCTGCGACGGCACGCACTGCATGACATCACCGGCCAGCACGTATTCCTTGATCTTCTCCACTGCACCCTTGAAGCCTTCCTCGGTGAAGCCGGAGGTGAAGTCGGTCTCCTTGACCGGCTCGCCGCCGGTGCCGGGGCTGACGGTATTCAGCGTCGCGCTGCGCAGCTGGATCTCGAGGCGCTCGAGACGCTCGCAGGCAGCCTCGTAGGCGTTCGGCGTTGCCGGATCGGCGTGGGTCAACAGCGTCAGACGCCCGGACAGGTTGTCGAAGATCACCAGCTCATCGGCGACCATCAGCAGGATGTCCGGCACGCCCAGCGGGTCCGGCTTCTCGACGCCGCGCAGGCGCGGTTCGATATAGCGCACGGTGTCATAGCCGAAGTAGCCGACCAGACCGCCATTGAAGCGTGGCGCACCGTCGATGACCGGCACACGGAAACGGGTCTGGAACTGCTCGATCCAGTCGAGGGGGTCCTCGACCTCGGTCATGCCGGTCTGCTCGCCATTGATCAGATGCGAGACCACCTGGCCACGCACCTCGATGCGCTCACGACACGGCAGGCCGATGATGGAGTAACGCCCCCACTTCTCTCCGCCCTGCACGGACTCCAGCAGGAAGGTCCACGGCATGTCGGCCAGCTTGAGATAGGTAGACAGTGGCGTGTCGAGATCCGCCAGCACGTCACGGGTGACGGGAATGCGGTTGTAACCGGCTTCGGCCAGTTCAGCGAAGTGTTGTGGGGTCATCATGACCTGCAGTTCCTTCCACGGAGGGTGCGTTGCCGACACGGGGCCGGCTTGTCTGGGACTCAGTCTATCATCGCGGGTCGCTGGCGGCAGCGCTGGTGGAGGCAAGTTCTGCCATCTCATGCCTGACTGTGCGCCCGAGCGGGACACCAGCCTCGCTCTGTCAATTCCCATCAATCAGCGTCATTCAGCCAGCCACGACCAGCTCGGCGAGTGAGTCGACGAGGTAGTCCGGGTGGCTGCGCGAGATCGGCTCGCCATGGTTGTAGCCGTAAGGTACCGCCAGGGTGCGAAAACCGGCGGCGCGGCCTGCCGCGATATCGTGACGCGAGTCACCGGCCATCAAGGCCTGACGCGGCAACACTCCCAGCCGCTCGGCGGCGAACAGCAGGGGCGCGGGGTCCGGCTTGCGCGTCGGCAGGCTATCGCCGCCCAGCGCCAGCGCGAAATGCTCGCTCAGCGCGAAGTGCGAAAGCAGCGGCTCGATGAAGGCTTCCGGCTTGTTGGTGATCAGCACCAGCGGGATCCCGGCCTGGCGCAGACCCTCCAGGCATTCCCGCACGCCGGGATAGAGTCGCGTACGCGAGCTGGGGTCGGCGGCGTAATGTGCCAAAAAGCTCTGATGCGACTGCTCGACCCGCGCCAGGTCATCGGTCGCCAGGCCATGAGCTGCCAGGGCGCGCTCCACCAGTACCCGCGACCCATTGCCGACAAAGTCGCGTACCCGCGCCTCCCCCAGCGCCGCCAGCCCCTCTTGCTCAAGCATGCAGTCGATCGCATGGGCGAGGTCCGGCACCGAGTCGATCAGGGTGCCATCGAGGTCGAAGGCGACCATCTCGATCGCCCTGAGCGACGGATGTACCGGACCTGTGAATGTGGGATGATCGTGCATCCTTGCTCCTTTTCAGCGACAGAATTCGTGTAGGTGCCAAAAGCGCAACACCGAGTTCTCGCGTGCTCATGGCGAATATACGTAAAATAACGACATCTCGCGCATGCAGCACTATTTAGCACGCTCATTATCTTGTTATCATAGCGGTATCGCGACGCCAGTTATCGACTCCGGGCCTTGCATGTTCTGACTCGATAGCCGGCCGACACTTTTCACACCTTCCCATCAATCTTGTCACTGAGGAGCACTCAATGGCCATTCCCCGCATCGTAGTCGTTGGCGGAGGCGCCGGCGGTCTGGAACTCGTCACCAAACTGGGCCACAAGCTGGGCCGCAAGAAGAAAGCCGAGATCATTCTGATCGACCGCAATTCCACGCATATCTGGAAGCCGCTGCTGCACGAAGTGGCCACCGGCGTGCTGGATTCCGGTCTCGATGAAGTCTCCTACCAGGGCCATTCCAAGGCCCACGGCTACAAGTTCCAGCGCGGCACCCTGGAAAGCCTGGAGCGTGAAGAGAAGCAGCTGACCCTGGCCGCCATCCACGATGCCAAGGGCAACGTGCTGCTGCCTGCCCGCCAGCTCAGCTATGACTATCTGGTACTGTCACTGGGCAGCGTGTCCAATGATTTCGGCACCGAAGGCGTCGCCGAGCATTGTCACTTCCTGGACAGCCCGCAGCAGGCCGAGAAATTCCGCCGCGACATGCTCGACACCTTCCTGCGCTTCAGCGCCAACGGCGAGGAATGTGAGCGCCAGCAGCTCAACGTCGCCATCATCGGTGCCGGCGCTACCGGGGTCGAGCTCTCCGCCGAGCTGTTCGATGCCTCCAAGATGCTGCACAGCTACGGCTTCTCCTCGCTGGAAGACCGCCAGGTCAAGGTCCACCTGATCGAGGCCGCACCGCGCATCCTGCCCGCCCTGCCGGAACGCATCGGCAAGCCGGTCGCCAAGGAGCTGACCAGGCTGGGCGTCGATATCCACGTCGATACCCGGGTGACCTGCGCCGACTCACGCGGCATCACCACTGCCGATGGCACCCTGATCGAAGCCGACCTGAGCGTGTGGGCCGCCGGTATCCGTGCGCCCGCCTTCCTGTCCGAGCTGGGTCTGTCCACCGAGCGCAACCATCAGGTCAAGGTGCACCAGACCATGCAGAGCATTGATGATGAGTTCATCTTTGCCCTCGGTGACTGTGCCAGCTGCCCGCAGCCGGATGACAAGCGCGTCCCGCCGCGCGCCCAGGCCGCTCACCAGCAGGCCAGCCTGATGGTCAAGAACCTGCGCGCCGCGATGGCCAACAAGCCGCTCAAGGACTTCGTATTCAAGGACCACGGCTCGCTGATCTCGCTGGCGCACTTCGATGCCGTCGGCTCGCTGATGCGCGGTGCCTCGGCGCGTTCGCTGTTCATCGAGGGCCGCCTGGCCAAGTTCTTCTACGCCTCGCTGTATCGCATGCACCAGATGGCGATCCACGGCGTGGTCAAGACCGGCATGACGGTGGTGGTCGATGGCCTGAACCGTTACCTGCGTCCGAAGATGAAACTGCATTGATCGCTCGCCAGTAACGCAAAACGTAAAACGCCCCC
>NZ_CFDJES010000009.1:24747-28840 GCF_983723665.1 Cobetia sp.
TGAGCGCCCGCGAGCGATCGCCGACCACCTGTTGATAACACAGCGTCAGCGGCCCCTTGCCGCGCAGTGCCCGCGCACCGCGCTTGCCGCCCTCATGCTCGCTCAGGCGGCGCACCACATCGGTACTGATACCGGTATAGAGGCGCCCCTGGGCCGTCTCGAGCACATACAGCGACCACTCGCTGAGCGCCGCGGCGTGAGCCGAGCCATCGACTGCCTCGCCAGCTCGCGCGCTGTCATCCGTCACGCGATCAGCTGCGCACGCTGGCAAGCTCGGCACGCAGCTTCGCCAATACGCTGTCGTAGCGGTTGGCATCGCTGTCACTGCGCGCATTGAAGATGGCGGAACCGGCCACGAAGGTGTCGGCACCGGCACGCGCGATCTCGGCGATGTTGTCGACCTTGACGCCACCATCGATCTCGAGACGGATGTTGTAGCCGGAGGCATCGATGCGACGACGCGCTTCACGCAGCTTGTCGAGGGTGCCGGGGATGAACGACTGGCCGCCGAAGCCCGGGTTGACGCTCATCAACAGGATCATGTCGACCTTGTCCATCACGTAGTCGAGGTAGGACAGCGGCGTGGCCGGATTGAATACCAGCCCGGACTTGCAGCCCGCATCACGAATCAGCTGCAGCGAGCGATCGACGTGGTCGGAGGCTTCCGGATGGAAGGTGATGTAGCTGGCACCGGCCTCGGCGAAGTCACCGATCATGCGGTCGACCGGCGTGACCATCAGGTGGGCATCGATCTCGGCGCTGATGCCGTAATCACGCAGCGCCTTGCACACCATCGGCCCGATGGTCAGGTTGGGCACGTAATGATTGTCCATCACGTCGAAGTGGACGATATCGGCCCCGGAGGCCAGCACATCCTCGACCTCCTGCCCCAGGCGGGCGAAGTCAGCGGACAGGATCGACGGGGCAATCTTGAAGTCATTCGGCAGTAGATCAGACATGTCATCAGGCGCCAGCGAGAAGTGGAAGGGGCATTTTACGCCACCCTCTCACAAAAGACAGGCGCTGTGTGAATGTGCACCGCCAACCTGCCGGTCCGTCGCTGCCGATCCGCCGCCGGCCCACGCCAGGCACTCCACTGCGACCCACACCCTCGAGCCGCCCCCACACCAGGACCTCATCCCCTTTCCAGATCAGACACCAACAAGAATATTGCCGTGCAAAGTTGAAATTGGTGCATTAGCAACTGATAGTTAAGCTGTTCTCTCGGCCCAGTGAGCAGCTCGCTGGCCTTCTGCGCATGTTCCTCGCACTGCACGCGTCATGTCGCATCTCTTATAACGATAACAGGAACCGACACCTCTCATGTTCGACACCTCTCTCGCAAACCGCAGACATCTCAAGGCGCTGGCCGCCGCCGCACTGTTGCCGCTGGCCGGCCTGCTGCCGACGGCGATCCCCGCTGCCTTCGCCGAGTCTTCCGCGATTCTGGAAGGCGAGCGCTTCCACCCCCAGGAAGGCAAGCACGGCATGGTCGCGACCAGCCACTATCTGGCCTCTCAGGTCGCACGCGATGTGCTGGCCGATGGCGGCAACGCCGTCGACGCCGCCGTGGTGGCAGGCTTCGCGCTGGCCGTGACCCAGCCGCGTTCCGGCAATATCGGTGGCGGCGGCTTCATGCTGGTGTCCGATGAGAAGACCGGCGAAGTGGTGGCCATCGATTACCGCGAGAAGGCCCCGGCCGCGGCCAGCGAGACGATGTTCCAGGACGAGAATGGCGAGGCGGTCTCCGAGTGGTCGCGCTTCACCCACCGTGCGGCAGGCGTGCCCGGTACCGTCGCAGGCCTTGCCAAGGCGCTGGAAGACTACGGCACCCTGAGTCTCGAGCAGGCGCTCGCCCCGGCCATCAAGCTGGCCGAAGACGGCTTCGTGATTCCGACGCGCTTCGCCAAGGGCTTGAGCGATGCCAAGGACCGCCTGGCCAAGTGGGACAGCACCGCCAAGGTGTTCTACAAGCCGGATGGCAGCAACTATCAAGCGGGTGAGCTGTTCAAGCAGCCGGAACTGGCCGCGACCCTCAAGCGCATCGCCGCCAATGGTCCGCGCGAGTTCTACGAGGGTGAGACCGCCCGGCTGATCGTCGCCGAGATGGAGCGCCACGACGGCATCATGACGCTGGATGATCTGAAGGCCTACGAGCCGGCCATCCGCGAACCGGTCCACGGCACCTATCGTGGCTATGACATCTTCTCGATGAGCCCGCCCTCCTCCGGCGGCGCGCACATCGTCGAGATTCTCAACATGCTCGAAGGCGATGACATCCAGGCGATGGGCTTCAATTCCGCCGCCACTATCCACGTGATGGCAGAAGCGATGCGCCGCGCCTACGCCGACCGCTCCGAGTATCTTGGCGACACCGACTTCGTCGATGTGCCGCTGTCGGGCATCATCTCCAAGGACTACGCCAAGGAATTGCGCGCCCAGTTCGAGCTCGACAAGGCAACGCCCTCCAGTGAGGTCAAGCCCGGCAAGCCGCAGCCGTATGAGTCCAATCAGACCACCCACTTCTCGATTGCCGATGGCAATGGTCTGGCCGTCTCCAATACCTACACCATCAACTTCAGCTACGGCTCCGGCATCGTGGTCGATGGCGCAGGTTTCCTGCTCAACAACGAGATGGATGACTTCTCCGCCAAGCCGGGCGTGCCGAATGCCTATGGCCTGATCGGTGGCGTCGCCAACAAGATCGAGCCGAACAAGCGCATGCTGTCTTCCATGAGCCCGACCATCGTGATGAAGGATGGCAAGAACTTCCTCGTCACCGGTAGCCCCGGCGGCTCGCGCATCATCACCACTACCCTGCAGGTGATCATGAACGTGATCGACCACGGCATGAACATCCAGTCGGCGGTCAGTGCGCCACGCATCCACCACCAGTGGCTGCCCGACGAGATTCGTATCGAGGCGGGCATCAGCAAGGACACCATCCGTCTGCTCGAGGCGATGGGCCACAAGGTAGTGACCAAGGACGCCATGGGCGCCATCCAGTCGATCATGATCGACGACGGCACCTTCTACGGCGGTGCTGACCCGCGTCGCTCCACCTCTTCGGCCATGGGGCTGTAGACGACGGCTGCGACGGGGTAGTCTCTGCATCGCATCGCCGAGCTGCCCCATCAATGACGCCTTGACCCCATTGTTGGGGCGGGCTATCTGTGACGGGCGACACTTCGGTGTCGCCCGTTCGCGTCTTGCCGTGCCATCACGCCATCAGCCCTACAAGGTGCCCTCGTGTCCTCAACCAAGTCACTCACGCCGCCCATCTCTGGCTGGCGGCAATGGGCCAACCGCTATCCGGTCGCCTTGATCGCCCTGGCGCAGCTGTTCGGCACCAGCCTGTGGTTCACCCCCAATGCAGTACTCACGCCGATGCTGGCGAGCTGGGACTTCGCCGGCGATAGCGCCGCGGCACTCGGCCAGCTGACCTCCTCGGTGCAGGGCGGATTCATCGTCGGCACCCTGGTGCTGGGGCTTGCCGGCCTGGCGGACCGCTTCGCGGCGCGCCATCTGTTCATGGCTTCCTGCGTGCTGGGCGCGCTGACCAATCTGGCGCTGTTGATCGCGCCGGGACTACTGAGCGCCTCAGGCTTGCGCGTGCTGACGGGGCTGGCACTGGCCGGCATCTACCCCATCGGCTTGAAGCTGATGGTGCAGACCGCACCGGACCGTGCCGGTGCCGCACTCGCCTGGCTGGTCGGCATGCTGGTGCTTGGCACCGGGCTGCCGCATGCGCTGGCCGCACTGCAACAGGGCGAAGGCATGCAGCTGCCGTGGGGCGCGGCCATCAGCACCGCCTCGCTGCTGGCCATCGTCGGTGCCGGTCTGGTCGCCTTGCTGGCCCCACCGGCGGCGAAAGCCACCTCGGCGCCCCGCCATGCGACAGCGGCGAAAGACGGCCGCAACACCTTTCTGGCCCGCGCCACTCGAGGCCTGGCGGCCTGGCAATATCCCGGCTTCGTGCGCGGCGCACTGGGCTACTTCGGCCACATGTGGGAGCTATACACCCTGTGGGCGCTGACGCCTCTGCTGCTGACCCAGATGGCCAGCGCGACAGGCGTGACGCTCTCTCCTGCCA
>NZ_CFDJES010000009.1:28940-38893 GCF_983723665.1 Cobetia sp.
CCTCTGCTGCTGACCCAGATGGCCAGCGCGACAGGCGTGACGCTCTCTCCTGCCACCCTGGCCTGGCATAGCTTCCTGGTGATCGCCATCGGCGCGCCCGGCTGCGTCATCGGGGGCTGGCTCTCGCGCAGCCGAGGCAGCCTGTGGGTCGCGCGTCTCGGGCTCGCCGGTTCGGTGATGCTGACGTTGGTCTTCGTCGCCGCCACGCAGCTTGAGGCGGGTTACGGCGTGCTGCTGGCATTGCTGGCGCTGTGGAGCCTTCTGGCCGTGATCGACTCGCCACAGTTCTCGGCACTTGCCGCGGGCGGCACCCCGGTCGAGCTGCAGGCCAGCGCCCTGGCGATGATGAATGCCTTCGGCTTCAGCCTGTCGCTGGTCTCGATCGCCTTGCTCACGCCGCTGATCGCCGGCCACGGCAGCCTGCTGCTGCTGGCCTTGCTGCCCGGCCCGCTGCTGGGCCTGCTGGCCTTGAGCAGACGCGTCGACGGCGCATGAGCCATGGACCATGGGCTACGGGCCATGAACCTCGGCCACTGTCGCTTGCAGAGGACACCCGTGAGCCTGAATTTCCACTACGCTCAGGCGCCATTCTGGCCCTATACTCGCGCCATTGTGCTCCGGCCATCCCGCGCTGCAGGCGAGATATTGGCAACGGATGGCCGAGATGACTCCCATGACAACCGGCCTCAGGCCCAGGAACCCCGATGATGATGCACAAGTTGCGCACCACCTGCATGAGCGTGGCACTGATCGCCACGGCGGCACTTCTCAGCGCTTGCGGCACCAGCCCGCAACGCCTGTACGTCAATCCGCAGGTCGGCGAGATGGGCGTGGTCGGCCACGGGCAACAGGTGGTGGTGGATGTGCTCGATGAGCGCCCGTCAGAGCGCATCGGTTCTCGCGATGGCGCCACCAATGCCTCGAGCTATCTGGTCGTGCCGACCGGCGACCTGACACCCAAGCTTGAGGCCCAGACCGTCAGCGCCCTGCGCCGCATGGGCTTCGTGCCGGTGTCCGCCGAGCAGGCCAACCAGGGCGCAGCAGAGCTGACCATCTCGCTGACCGAGCTGGCCTATGGCGTGAAGCGCGGCGGCCTGATCACCGACACCGCGACACTCAATGGCGTGATCAAGGCCGTCGCCGTGTCCGGCAAGCAGCGCTATACCGGCAGCTACACCGCGACGCGTGATCAGGGCTATGCCCTCAAGCCGAGTCAGGAGAAGAACACCGAGATGGTCTCTGAGGTGATCGGCGATGCGCTGACTCGCGCCTTCCAGGACACCACCCTGATCCGCCAGCTCGACCAGTAGGCTCGATCAGCAAGTTCGATCAGCAGCTCGCCACCAACGAAAACGCCACCGCCGCCCATTGGGCGCCGGTGGCGTTTTTCATGCGAGCTGGACCTTCATGAGGACTGGACCTGACTGACAAGGTCACCTCTGAGTCGTCAGCGACGCGGTCCCTTGCGCACCAGACTCCACACCGTCTCACGCAAACCGCGCTCATCCGGGGCACGACGCTCCAGCACCTCAAGCGTGAAGTTGGCGCTCAACAGCTGACGAATCTCGTCTTCGGCGACATGGAACGGCGGGCCCTGATGCTGCTCCGTCTGCCGCTCGAGACTGATCAACAGGCCACGCGCGCCCGGGGGCAGCAGCTGCGCCAGATGGAAGGCGTAGCGCTGCCGGGTGGCCGGCGGCAAGGCGATCAGCGCGGCGCGATCATAGAAGGCGTCCAGATGATCGACATGGTCGATATGGAAGTGGAAAAAGTCTCCGCACCACAGCTCGACCATGCCCTGGCGGAAGCATTCGAAGTGCTCCAGCCGATAGCGCGAGACATCCCCGGCGCCTTCGGCGACGAACTGCTCACAGGCCTGGCGTGCAAGCTCGATGCCCAGCACCGGATAGCCCTGCGCCGCCAGCCAGCGCATGTCGAGACTCTTGCCACACAACGGCACCAGCACCTTGGCGCCCGCCGCGATCTCAAGCCGCGGCCACCAACGCTCCAGCGCCGAATGCGTGGCGGGCAGATGAAAGCCGATCCGCCCTTCCTGCCATCGCGCCAGCCAGGGGTCACTGGCCGGCGTCGCGTCCATCGTCGTGTCTTGTGCCGACATGAGCTGGCGCACTCCCTCTGCTATCGGTTACCGGGATGCCTTACAGGAAGCCGTGACGCTTCTTCTTGCGACGCGGCAGGTGCGGCACGATCAGGCCGACCAGCAGGCCGACACCCGCCACGCCACCGCCGTACATGAAGTAGCGCATCAGCAGGTCCTGCTTCTTGGTATCGAGCTTGGTTTCCATGTCCTGCATCTTGCTACGCGCCTGGGCAAGCTCGGCTGACTGGCTGTTGCTGGCCTGCTCAAGCTCCTCGATGCGCGCCTGACGCGTCTCGAGGCCGGTCTTCATGTCCTCGACACGGGTTTCCCACTCTTCATTGATGCCGTCGAGCTTGGCAGTCAATTCCTTGACCCTGGCGCTCAGCTCGGGCACCCGGGCATTGACGCTCTGGGTGTCCTGCAGGTCAGCGGAGGGAATCCACACCACGTCGCCGCTGGCGGTGCGGATCTTGCTGTAGTCATTCTGGACCTCGAGCAGCTCGACCGGCTGGCCGGCTTCCACCGTGCCCACGATGCGGTAGCCATCCGTCGGGCCACTGCGCACGAAGGTGGTGAGGTCATCGGCGACCCAGCGGTCGGTGGCCGCATTGGCCAGCGGTGCGCCCAGCAGCAGGCTGCCGGCGACGCCAGCCCCCAGCACCACACGGCGCAGTGAGCGCGCAAGCGTCGAACACGGCGATCGGGGTGACAGGAGACCGAAAGATGAAGGGGTGCTGGTAATGGAGAATCGCGTCATATCGTGTTCTTCATGGCTGTCTAAGGGCGTAAGCCGACCGTGTCAGGCGTGTGGGCACGAGGAGCAAGCGCGCTGAATCCTGCATCCCTACATGCCGAACATGATCGACCGCTTTTGGGCGAAGGAAGCCTCGCCCTGTCTGCCCATGCGGTGTCTGCCAGGTTGCGCAATGCAAGGCGTCCTGCCTGGCATCGCTGTCGCGCTTGGACGTACGGTACGAATTTGCCGCGAGAAAAATCCGAGACTGTCATTTCAGTGTCTTCAGACATCCACACTTTCTGTGGATAAGTCTTGGGACAACCTCAAAGGGGCAGGTCTGCGCACGGCGAAATGCCTGCCCCGCCAACAAATCGATCAAATTTTAACCAGCTCAGGCAGCCGGGCTATCGGCATGAAAACCTCAACAAATCAAGCCATTGACAGCCTGATGTACGTTGCGCAACACCTGCCTGATAACTATGAAACATGCCAAGCCCCTGTTGTAGCGTCAGGGCATGCGCGGGCTTTCTCGTGAGGATACCACAGCCACCATCAGGCTGAACCGGTGGTTGGCAGGCATCCTCCTCATTGCTGACAGCGATGCGACAGGGCTGGCCGCATGGCCGGCAGACTCCTATACTGTGCCGTCCCGATTTTGGCCTCGACCCGATCAGCGTGCCGCTTGGCACAGTATCGTCGCGCCCTCGATTCCCGGCCAGCCATCGGCGCCGGGGCTCATTCATTACAAGTCGCGCCCGCTTCTCCTGACCGCTGACGCTGCCCGCCGCCACCATGTGCCCGGGCGCGAGGCGCACGAAGCCCGGGCGCGCAGCTCAGAGCGTTCACACAAGGCAATGGCGAAGAAACTCTTCATCAAGACTCACGGCTGCCAGATGAACGAGTATGACTCCGCGCGCATGGCGGATCTGCTCGGCGAATCGCATCAGATGGAAGTCACCAGCGACGAATCCGAAGCAGACGTCATCCTGCTCAACACCTGCTCCATCCGCGAGAAGGCGCAGGAGAAGGTGTTCCACCAGCTGGGACGCTGGAAGAAGCTCAAGGAAAAGAACCCAGACCTGGTGATCGGCGTCGGCGGCTGCGTGGCCAGTCAGGAAGGCGACAACCTGCGCAAGCGTGCCCCGCATGTGGACATGGTGTTCGGCCCGCAGACCCTGCACCGCGTGCCGAAGATGCTCGACACCCGCCGCGACAGCCTCAAGCAGATTTCCGTGGTCGACGTGACCTTCCCCGAGATCGAGAAGTTCGACAACCTGCCCGCGCCCAAGAGCGACGGTGCCAGCGCCTTCGTCTCGGTGATGGAAGGCTGCTCCAAGTACTGCACCTTCTGTGTGGTGCCCTACACCCGCGGTGAGGAAGTCTCGCGTCCCTTCGAGAAGGTGATGGATGAAGTCATCCACCTGGCCGACCAGGGCGTGCGCGAGATCAACCTGCTGGGCCAGAACGTCAACGCCTACGCCGGTCTCAACCAGCTGGGTGAGGAGATCGATCTCGCCGAGCTGATCAGCTGCGTGGCGCAGGTCGAGGGCATCGACCGGATCCGCTTCACCACCTCGCATCCGCTGGAGTTCAAGGACTCGCTGATCGAGGCCTTCGGTGAGATCCCGGAGCTGGTCAGCCATCTGCATCTGCCGGTGCAGTCGGGCTCCAACCGCATTCTGGCGGCGATGAAGCGCGGCCACGAGCGTGACCTCTACATCGACAAGCTCGAACGCATCCGCGCGCTGCGTCCGGACATCAGCTTCTCCTCCGACTTCATCGTCGGCTTCCCGGGCGAGACCGATCAGGACTTCATGGACACCATGGACCTGATCGGCCAGATCGGCTTCGATCACTCCTTCAGCTTCATCTACTCCGCACGTCCGGGCACCCCGGCGGCGAATCTGGAAGATGACACTCCGGAAGAAGTGAAGAAGGAGCGCCTGCTCATCCTGCAGGAGCGCATCAACCAGCAGGCGATGCAGATCGGTCGCAAGATGGTCGGCACCACCCAGCGCATCCTGGTCTCCGGCTTCTCGCCGCGTGACCCGGGCCTGCTGTCAGGGCGCACCGAGAACAACCGGGTGGTCAACTTCCGCGCCGCCAACCCGACCGAGCTGATCGGCTACCTGGTGGATGTCGAGATCACCGAGGCCTACCCCAACTCGCTGCGCGGTGAGCTCAGCTCGCCCTACCGCTATTGATCGCTCGTCGCTCACGACATTGACGAGGCGCCATCAGCCCCCACTATCAAGCAGATAGCCACGCTGGCCGTACAGGACAATTGCCCTGTACGGCCATCGCGCATTAAGCTCTCTTGAGACTTCGGCAACGCGTCACCATTGACACTGAAATGGCGCCGTCATGCGCCGTGGCGGGCAGAGCGCCCCGTGCATAACGCGCAGGTATCCGCCATCGCGGCTGCCCCTCATCGCCAAGCATCATCGTCACTCATCACTATCAGGATATTCGACGCCTTGAGCCACCAGTCACAGCAAGCCAATCGCATTCTCAACATGACGCTTGAGCCGGCAGACCCGCAGCGTCTGGCCAGCCTGACCGGCCAGCGCGACGAGCATCTCAAGCTGATCGAATCCCGGCTCGGTGTCACCCTGCGCAATCGCGGCAATGACTTCCAGATCGCAGGCCCCGCGGCCGCCGTGAAGGCGACCGCCAACGTGCTGGAGCATCTGTATCGCGAGACCGGCGCCGGCGAAGTCGATGCCGAGACCGTTCATCTGTTCCTGCAGGAATCCGGCGTCGAGGCGCTGGTCGAGGCCGCCGAAGACCAGGGCGCCACCTACGGTGATGTGGTGATCCGCACGCCCAAGGTGCTGGTGCGCCCGCGCGGCTTCAATCAGCAGGGCTATGTCACCGAGATGCGCAATCACGACATCAACTTCGGCATCGGCCCGGCCGGTACCGGCAAGACCTATCTTGCCGTCGCCGCTGCCGTGGAAGCGCTCAACAACAACGAAGTGCGACGCATCCTGCTGGTGCGCCCGGCGGTCGAGGCCGGCGAGAAGCTCGGCTTCCTGCCGGGGGACCTGGCCCAGAAGATCGACCCCTACCTGCGCCCGCTCTACGACGCCCTGTACGAGATGCTCGGCTTCGAGCACGTCAACAAGATGATCGAGCGCCAGATCATCGAGATCGCGCCGTTGGCCTACATGCGCGGCCGGACGCTCAACAACGCCTACATCATTCTCGATGAGTCCCAGAACACCACGCGCGAGCAGATGAAGATGTTCCTGACGCGCATTGGTTTCGGCTCCACCGCCGTCATCACCGGTGACGTCTCGCAGGTCGATCTGCCGCGTGGCACCCAGTCAGGTCTCGCGCACGTGATGGAGGTCCTCAAGGACACCCCGGGGATCAGCATCACGCGTTTCCTGGCCAAGGACGTCGTGCGTCACCCGCTGGTGCAGCGCATCGTCGAGGCCTACGACACCTTCGAAGCCGCGGAAGAGCAGCAGGAAGGCGAGCGTCGCGAGCAGCGTCAGGCCGAGCGCGAAGCCCGCATGGCGGCGCTGAATGCCCAGAGCAACGTGCCGCCTGCCAGCACCCCGACGGGAGGTAGCCAGTGAGCGAAGCCCCTGCGGTCGTCGTGGACCTGCAACTGGCCATCGGCGAGAGTGAATTCGATGGCCAGCCGCTGCCGGCCAGCCATCAGCTGGAAGCCTGGGTGGCGGCTGCGCTGCTGGCCGCCGCGGAAGACGGCGCGCTGGAGCGCGATGCCAGCGACGCCGCGGCGCCGTACGAGCTGACCGTGCGTCTGGTGGAAGAAGCCGAGAGTCAGGGCCTCAATCGCGATTATCGCGGCAAGGACTCCCCGACCAACGTGCTGTCCTTCCCGCATGAGCCGCTGGATCTGGACGACTTCGCCCTGCCGCCGGAACTGGCCGCGCGCTTCGCCGAGGAAGGCGATGACGACAGCCTGCCGCTTGCGGGCATGCCGGAGGGCGATCTGGACGCCGGCGAAGAGGAAGGTCTCGACGGTCACAACAGCGACGATGTCATGCTGGCGTCAGACGCCATGAGCGAAGCTGACGAGGCAGACGTCTCTGATGCCGCGCCTTCTGGCTTCTCGACTTCTGGCACCGCGTCTTCTGCCCTCGGCTCTGCGGCTCCCGAGACCGCGGCTGAGCAAGCTCTTGATGAACAAGCTCTTGATGAGCAGCGCTTTCTGGGCGACCTGATCATCAGCGTGCATGTCGTCGCCCGCGAGGCGCGGGAACAGGGCAAGTCGCTGGAAAATCATTTCGCCCACATGCTGGTTCATGGCACCTTGCACTTGCTCGGCTATGACCATATCGAGGACGATGAAGCCGAACGCATGGAAGCGCTCGAGCGTCATGTGCTGGCAGGGCTCGGCATCGCCGACCCCTACCGGGAAGAGAATCACTGATGCCGGCGCCCCTGCGCATCGGCAGCACCCGCCGTCGGGTGACTCGGGGCTTGTCCCCGGGTCGCTCGGCTGCCCCGATACCACCACGACGATGGGGTATCGCCACCGAGGAAAAGAGAAACTAACGCATGAGCGAAGACCGATCGGGAAGCCAATCGAAAACCTGGCTCGATAAGCTGTTCGGCGCCTTCTCAAGCGACACCGACGAACCCAGCTCCCGTAGCGAGCTGCTCCAGTTTCTGGCTGAGGTAGGCCCACGCCTCAACCTCGATCAGGACGCCATCGCCATCATCGAAGGCGCGCTGGAAATCAGCGACCAGCAGGTGCGCGAGGTGATGATCCCCCGCTCCCAGGTGCAGGCCATTCAGGTCGATCAGCGCCCGGAGGAGTACCTGCCGCTGATTCTCGAATCGGCTCACTCCCGCTATCCCGTCATCGACGAGAACCTCGACGAGGTGCTCGGCATCCTGCTGGCCAAGGACCTGCTGCCGCTGATTCTGCAAAATGACAGCGAGCGCAAGCGCTTCGATCTGCGCGAAGCGATCCGTCCGGCGATGTTCATCCCCGAATCCAAGCGCCTCAACAGCCTGCTCAAGGAATTTCGCGAGACCCGCAATCACATGGCGGTGGTCATCGACGAGTACGGCGGCACGGCAGGCCTTGTCACCATCGAGGATATCCTCGAGCAGATCGTCGGGGATATCGAGGATGAGCACGACACCGATGAGGATGAGGACATCCGCGAGCTGGGCGATGGCCAATTCGCCGTCAGCGCGCTGACCACCATCGATGACTTCAATGAGCACTTCGATACCGACTTCTCCGATGAGGAATTCGACACCATCGGCGGTCTGATGATTCAGCGCTTCGGTCACATGCCGCGCCGTCAGGAATCCACCGATTTCGCCGGCTGGCGTTTCACGGTGCTCAATGCGGACAATCGTCGCATTCGTCAGGTACAGGTATGCCGTCTGGAAGATGCCACCGGTGACGCGCCGCCCTCGGCCGAGCATCGTGCGCACATTAGCGGCGAGTGATTCATGGCCTGACCACAGGCTGACCCGATAGAGGACAATGCCAGACACATCCGCCGATGTGTCTGGCATTTTACAAGGAGAGCGGCATGTCAGATTCCCCCCGCGCGAGGAGCTTCCCGGGCGCCTCGTTGCTGGCCAATGTACTGGCGATCATTGCCGGGATACTGGTCACCCTGAGCTTTGCCCCCTTCGAGCAGTGGTGGCTGGGCCCGATCGGCGCAGGCCTGCTCTACGGGGCGCTGCGCATGGAAGGCGGTGGCTTCCTGCGCGCCTGGTGGTTCGGGGTCGGCCTGTTCGGCAGCGGGGCCAGCTGGGTCTACGTCTCGATCCATGATTATGGCTATACCGGCATGCCGCTGGCGGTGCTGCTGACGATGCTGTTCGTGGCCTGCATGGCGCTGTTCCCGATGCTGTGGATGGGCCTGTGGCAGCGCTTCTGCTCACGCAAGCTCGATGCGCTGTCATTCGCCGCGGTATTCGTGCTCAGCGAGCTGTTCCGCACCTGGGCCTTCACCGGCTTCCCGTGGCTGCTGCTGGGCAACAGTGCCGTGGGCTCGCCGCTGGCCAGCTGGGTGCCGGTGCTTGGCGTCTACGGTATCTCGCTGATCATCGCGCTGTCCGGGGCGCTGCTGTGGAATCTGGCGCTGCGGCGCCGCTGGTGGGCGATCGCGCCGCTGATCGTGCTGTGGAGCGCGGGTCTGCTGCTGCCGACCGACTGGACACAGTCCGGCGGCCAGCCGGCACGCGTCGCCCTGCTGCAAGGCAACCTGCCGCAGTTGATCAAGTGGAGCGCCGAAGGGCAGCGTCGTGCGGCCAATACCTACGCCGCGATGACGCGCGCCGTGCAGGACGATGCTGATCTGATCGTGTGGCCGGAGACGGCACTGCCGATGCTGCGCGACCAGGCCGAGCCCTTCCTCGAGCGCATCCAGGCAACTCTGCCGCCCAAGACCGGTCTGATCACCGGGATCGTCGAGCGTGACGCCGACAATCGCTTCTACAACAGCGTGATTCCCATCGATGACCCGTCGGCCCAGTATCGCAAGGAGCATCTGGTGCCCTTCGGCGAGTATGTGCCGCTGGAAAGCTGGTTGCGGGGCATCATCGGCTTCCTGGACCTGCCGATGTCGAGCATGCAGTCAGGCGACAGCCAGCAGCCGCCACTGATGGTCAGCGGTCTGCGTATCGGCGTGGCGATCTGCTACGAGATCGTCTATCCGGAGCTGGTCCGCCAGCGCGCCTTGAGCTCTACCGTGCTGCTGACCGTCTCCAACGACACCTGGTTCGGTCACTCCATCGGCCCGCTGCAGCACCTGCAGATGGCTCAGCTGCGCGCGCTGGAAAACGGCCGCTATCTGCTGCGTGCCACCAGCAATGGCGTGACGGCGATCATCTCGCCGCAGGGGGAGATCATCGCCCGGGCACCCCAGTTCGAGGAGGCCACTGTCACTGGCGATATCCGCCTGCAACTGGGCATGACGCCCTGGATGCACTACGGCCTGCTGCCGGTGTGGATCCTGATCGCGCTGCTGCTGGCGCCGGGCCTTGTGCTGGGCATCAACGAATGCCTCAAGTCGCGCCGTCAACGCCCGCAGGACGCCTGAGGGCCAGAACGTCTGAGGGCCAGAACGTGTGAGCCCCCAGGGCCTCAGACGCTTGAACGCTCAACCT
>NZ_CFDJES010000009.1:38993-40429 GCF_983723665.1 Cobetia sp.
CTGAGGGCCAGAACGTGTGAGCCCCCAGGGCCTCAGACGCTTGAACGCTCAACCTTACCCGTTGCCGGGCCGATGCCCGGCACTGCCTCTGCACAAGCGAGACCACAATGGGCATCACCGAGTTACTCGGCATCATCAAGGACCTGGTATTGCCGCCCGGCGGGCCTCTCCTGCTGCTGTTCCTGGCCATGCTCGTGCTCAAGCGCTGGCCAGGCCTGGCACGCGCCATGATGGTCGTGGCCATTCTGGGCATGTGGCTGCTGTCCTCACCGGTCGTCTCCACGCGTCTGATGTCAGGGCTGGAGCGCATTCAGCCCAGTGAACCGGCAGAGTGGATCCAGGCGCAGGCCGTGGTCGTGCTTTCCGGCGGACGCTACTACGACGCCCCGGAGCTGCAAGGCCGCGATCGCATCAATGGCGAGACGCTCAGCCGTCTGGATGAAGGCGTCCGCGTGGCCCGCAACGCGGAGCTGCCGATTCTGCTCACCGGTGGCAAGGTATCGTCCTCCGATGACGGCACCCTCGCCGAGCTGATGCAGCGCTCGCTGATCGATGAATTCGACTACCCGGCGCGCTGGCTTGAGAACCGCAGCGAGAACACCCAGCAGAATGCGCTCTTCACGCGCGAGATGCTCGAGCAGGACGACATCAACAAGATCGTGCTGGTGACCAGCGCCTGGCACATGCCGCGCGCGATGCGCAACTTCCAGAATCAGGGCTTCCGCACCATCATCCCGGCGCCGGTGGGCTACACCACGGTCTCCGGGCTGGGCATCGATGCCTGGATCCCCAACAGCTCCGCGCTGACCCAGTCGCGCTGGGCACTGCATGAATGGATCGGCTGGCTGGTGGGTCGCTAGCCCCGACAGCGCTGTTGGCAAGACAAGCGAAGGACTGCTGACAAGACACACGAAGGGCTGCCCATGGGCAGCCCTTCGTGTGTCTATATAACCCGCTCATCAGTCGCTTATCGCAGGATTGTGCTCATTCGCTGTCACGCATCCAGCTGGCCTCCTTGAGCCATGGCCCCAGCTGGCGGAGCTGGAAGGCGCGATCGCGCGTCCACTCGTCACTGCCGACATGCGCCGTGCCGCCAGGCGCTTCTCCCAGCACATCGTCCGGGAACTTCAGGCTGTCACGACCCTTGATCTGCAGCGAGTAACACCGGTCGTGGCTGACCAGACTTTCGCGCAGGTAGCGCCACACGCATTCCTTCATGAACCACTGATCGATATTCGGCGTCTCGACATGCTGTGGCTGCCACTGGGCCAGCAATGTCTCGAGTGGCGGCAGGACTCCGGCCACCCCGCCCCACAGCCCCGCCAGCACCAGATCGGTATGACTCCACCAGTCACGCATGACATGGAAGAAGCGCCCGGAGGTCAGCCACATCTGCACCGCGCGCACTTCGCGCAGGCTGATGACGCTGTCGCAGT
>NZ_CFDJES010000010.1:0-3694 GCF_983723665.1 Cobetia sp.
CCTCTATCGCGCCTCTATCGAGACACCACGAAAAACGCCCCTGCCGGGAGTCCCGGCAGGGGCGTTTTTTCATGCTCGTCTTTCTATCTTTCTAACATTCTATCTTTCTATCACTCTTTCGATCCTTGCTATCTACCTGGCGGGGCTGACGCGCTTGCCAGGGGCTTACTTGCCTTCGGCAGCCTTGATGTCGGCCTGCAGGGTGTCGAGGATCTTGCTGCCGCGCTCACCGGATTGCTCACGATAGACTTCCCAGCCCTTCTCGCCGACCGGGCGGAAGGCTTCGCGCTGCTCATCGGTCAGCGTGATGATCTCGATGTCACTGTCTTCCTTGATCTTCTCCAGACGGTCGGCGTTGTACTCCTCCTGCTTCTCGAAGATGTACGGACGCATCTCGTTGGTGACCTTGTCGAGCATCTGCTGCTGCTCGTCATTCAGACCGGAATAAAAGTCACTGGAGGCCACCAGCGTGGTGATGAACTGCGCCTGCTTGGCCTGGATCATGTAGTCCTGAACTTCGTAGAAGCTCATTTCCTGGATGGCGAACACCGGGTTCACCTGGCCGTCGATCTGGCCCAGCTGCAGGCCGGAGTAGACCTCGGAATAGGGCATCGGCGTCGGGTTGGCACCGTAGCCGCGATAGCTCTCGACCAGAATCGGCGAGGTCATGGTGCGGATCTTGAAGCCTTCCATGTCCTCGGGTGTCTTGATGTCACGGTTGCCGGTCCACACCATCCAGCCTTCCGGAATCACGCCCAGCAGCTGGAGGTTCTGCTCGGTGTAGGCCTCGGACAGCATGTCGATGGCCTTGGAGTTGCCAAGCACCTCTTCATTGACGGCATTGTCGTCGGAGAACAGGAAGTGCAGCGTGAAGACGCCCGACTCCGGAATCACCGAGGCCAGGTGACCCGGTGAGGCAAAGGTCAGCTGGATGGCATCGCTCTGCACCAGTTCGGTGAGCTGTGAGGAGGTACCCAGTGCACCGTAGGGGTAGATCTCGACATCGATGTCACCGCCGGAAGCCTCTTCGATGCGCTTCTTGAATTCCTGGGCGTAGGCATCCTGCACACTGCCGGAGACTTCCTCCAGCGCGAAACGCCAGGTGTCAGCCTGCACGCCCGCGGAGGCCAGCGCCGCCATGCCCAGGCCGGACGCGAGGGCACCTCCCTTGATGAACGCGGCGAGACGAGAAAGGGGAACAGGAGTCCTGGACGTCTCGCGATTCTGCTCGGGTGACGGGTTCCATTGCATCGTCATCTTGTTCTCCTTGTGTGATTTCCATCAGCGTCGGGCGGCTCTGGGCATACCCGGCGTGCAACTTGCATCATTTAGATAATATTGCCATTCTTAATATAATAAAAAAATTACCAAATTGGATAGTATGATTAGAATTTATTATGAATAAGCTGAGCCTGTGCGCATGAGGCTCTAGTACTCGAGCTCTGGTGCTCGAGCTCTGGTGCTTGAGGCTCTGTCCGTCGCTCGCCAGACCGACATGCCGCGCGTCGGCCGCATACTGATTTCAAGCGCCGCTAATAAAGCTAGAACAAGAGTAGCCAAAGTGAAAATCACGGCGGCGCCGCGGAAAATTTCAATGGATCGTACTGGCAAATGCAGGCTGTCTGGCGCAAACCACTGCGCTCATGACGTCTGGTAGAAAGCCTATCTGGCAGGATGCCACATCAACAGGAAGCCGCTTCATGAACTCGCCCCCCTCCAAGTCTCCCTCCGCTGACGAGACCCGTCCCGCCCCGGCCGAGACGAATGGCGCTCAGGACCCCCTCGCACATCTGCCTGCGCCGCTGCGCCGTCTGGCCGCCTGGTTCGAACGTGGTGACCAGGGCCTGGCGCATGTCGAGCGCTGGTTGATCGCCCTGTGCGTGCTGGGCATGGCGACGGCCAGCATCGCCAACGTCATCGGGCGCAACGTCTTCAACTACAGCCTGCCGTTCACCGAAGAGCTGATGCAGATCCTGCAGCTGTGGCTGACCTTCCTCGGCATCAGTTACGGCGCGCGCGCCGGGCGCCATATCCGCGTGACGGCGCTGCTGGACTTCATGCCGCCGTGGTTGCGCAAGGTGCTGCTGATCGCCGGACAGGTCATTACCTGTGCCTTGCTGGCCTACCTCGCCTGGCTGGCGGTGGATTATCTGCAGAGCCTGGCCAAGTCCGGGCGTGTCACGCCGTCGCTGCGCTGGTCGCTGGCGGCGCTCTATGCCGTGGTCCCGCTGGGACTGGCGCTCGGGGCGCTCCAGTACCTGATGGCGATTCTGCGCAACCTGCTGGCGCAGGGCGCCTGGTTGTCATGGCGTACGGCGGAGATGGACGAGAACGAGGAAGTCGACGGCAGCGGCGCGCTCTAGCCACTGCGTCGGGAATGTCTTCTCGATGTCTCGATAGACGATTGATCACACTTCATTGACCCAGGGACGGAAGCTGCGATGTGGATTCTGCTCGTGATGGTGGGGCTGCTGTTGCTTGGGGTACCCATGATGGTGCCATTGAGCGTCGGCACCTTTTTCTTGTTGTTCAGCGATTTTTCCTTCCTCAAGCCGGAGCTGGTGATCCAGCAGATGATCGGTGGCCTGCAGCCGGTGGTGCTGACGGCGGTGCCGATGTTCATTCTGGCGGCCGATATCATGCTCAAGGGCTCCACTGCCCAGCGCCTGCTGGATCTGGTCGAGCGCTTCGTCGGCCACTGGCGCGGTGGCCTGCCGGTGACCACCGCGCTGGGCTGCACCCTGTTCGGCGCGGTGTCCGGCTCCACCCAGGCCACGGTGGTGGCGATGGGGCGCCCGTTGCGCCCGCGGCTGCTGGAAGCCGGTTACAGTGACAAGTTCACCATCGCGTTGATCATCAATGCCTCCGATATCGCGCTGCTGATTCCGCCCTCCATCGGCATGATCATCTATGGCGTCGCGACCGGTACCTCGGTGGGTGACCTGTTCATCGCCGGTATCGGCCCGGGGCTGATGATCCTGGTGCTGTTCTCGCTCTACTGCATGTGGAAGTCGTGGAAGCTGGGCATCGCTCCGCAGCCCAAGGCGGACTGGCCCGCACGCCTCAAGGCCTTGAAGCGCGCCAGCCTGCCGGCGGGCTTCCCGGTGATCATCATCGGCGGCATCTACTCGGGCATGTTCTCGCCGACGGAGGCCGCCACGGTCTCGGTGATCTACGCGCTGATTCTCGAGATGCTGATCTATCGCGGCGTGACCCTGAAGGACCTGCCCAGTGTGGCCTTCTCCACGGGGCTGATCACCGCGGTGGTGTTCATCCTGGTGGCGGCGGGCGCGGGCTTCTCGTGGATGATCTCCTTCGCCAAGATTCCGGATGCCATCCTCGGCGGCTACATCCCCTACCTGTCGGAACATTCGCTGGCGCTGTTGGCGGTGATCGCGGCGGCCTACTTCGTCGGCTGCATGTTCGTGGACCCCATCGTGGTGATCCTGATTCTGGCGCCGGTGTTTGCGCCGGCAGTCGATGCCGCCGGGCTGGACCCGGTGCTGGTCGGCACCCTGGTCACCCTGCAGGCGGCGATAGGTTCGGCGACTCCGCCCTTCGGCTGCGACATCTTCACGGCGGTGGCGGTATTCCGAAAACCGTACATGGAGGTCATCCGGGGGACGCCACCCTTCATTGCCCTGCTGTTGCTGGCGACGGTGCTGCTGATGCTGTTCCCGCAGATCGCGCTGTT
>NZ_CFDJES010000010.1:3794-5609 GCF_983723665.1 Cobetia sp.
AAGCGGCATGCGAGCATTGATCCAGCGCGTCACACGGGCGGAAGTCGTGGTCGAGGACGAGAGCGTCGGCGCCATCGGGGGCGGTCTGCTGGTACTGGTGGGCGTCGAAAAGGGCGATGATGAGGCGCGTGCCGACAAGCTGCTGCACAAGCTGCTGCATTAC
The DNA here is from genome assembly GCF_983723665.1 of Cobetia sp. Classification (NCBI taxonomy): domain Bacteria; kingdom Pseudomonadati; phylum Pseudomonadota; class Gammaproteobacteria; order Oceanospirillales; family Halomonadaceae; genus Cobetia; species Cobetia sp. The sequence goes on from NZ_CFDJES010000010.1 coordinate 3,958, forward strand.
CGGGTCTTCGCTGACGAGAACGACAAGATGAACCTCAACGTCCAGCAGGCGGGCGGCAATCTGCTGCTGGTCTCGCAGTTCACGCTGGCGGCGGACACCGGCAGCGGCATGCGCCCCAGCTTCTCCTCGGCGGCGCCACCGGCGGAGGGCGAGCGGCTGTTCACCTATCTGGTCGACAAGGCGCGTGAGCGCGGGCGAGAACTCGGGGTGGGAATCGAGACCGGACGCTTCGGCGCCAACATGCAGGTCTCGCTGCTCAATGACGGGCCGGTGACCTTCCTGCTCGAGAGCTGATCGCGCAGACCCAAAAAAGCCGCCCCCGAGGGGGGCGGCTGCAAGCATTGGATGACAAGACTGCGCCGTCTCGCGGGAGCGCGGCGCAGGTAACGCAGTCTTACTGCACGCCTTCCGGATTGCGTGCGTTCAGGTAGGCCTGCTCAGAGACCTCATGCCACTTCTCGACCTTGCCTTCGAAGGTGGTGTAGGACTCGTAGATGCGACCGGCCAGATCGTTGGAGTCGCCGAGTTTCTTGACCACTTCGCCGGACAGCTCGCGTGCCTTGTCGAGCACGTCCTGCGGGTAGCGGCGCAGCTCGACCTTGTGCTCGTTGAGCAGTGTCTCGAGGGCGTCGTTGTTGCGCGCGGTGTACTCGTCGAGCATGTCCTGGTTCACGTCACGTACCGCGGAACGCAGGATGGCCTGCAGGTCCTTGGGCAGCTCGGCCATGGCGTCGTCATTGACGATGGCCTCGAAGGTGACGGTCGGCTCGTGCCAGCCCGGATAGTAGTAATACTTGGCGGCCTGATAGAGGCCGAAGGCCAGGTCGTTGTACGGGCCGATCCACTCGGTGGCATCGATGGCCCCGGACTGCAGCGAGGTGAAGATCTCGCCGCCGGGCATGCTGACCGTCGCCACGCCCATCTGCTGCATGACATCGCCACCCAGGCCCGGCATACGCATCTTCAGACCATCGAGGTCGGCGACCGAGTTGATCTCCTTGTTGAACCAGCCGCCCATCTGCACGCCCGAGGCGCCGCCCGCCATGACTTCGACGCCGAACTTGTCGTAGACCTCGTTCCACAGCTCCAGACCGCCGCCGTAATGCAGCCAGGCGTTCATTTCCTGCGCGGTCATGCCGAAGGGCACGGCGGCGAAGAACTGGGCTTCCGGCGCCTTGCCTTTCCAGTAGTAGGAAGCCGAGTGACCGATCTGCGCGGTACCCGAAGACACGGAGTCGAGGACCTCGAAGCCCGGGACCAGCTGGCCTGCTCCATAGACCTTGATCTTGAGACGGCCGTCGGACATCTCATCGACCAGACGTGCGAGGCGTTCCGGCCCCTGGCCTACCCCCGGGAAGTTCTTCGGCCACGAGGTGACCATCTTCCAGGTGAAGGTATCGGCGGCGTTGGCGACGGCCGGCAGGGTGCCCATGGCGGTCATGGTGCCGACGGCGATGCCGAAGGCGAGTTTGTTGAGTTGCATGGCATGCTCCTTGAAGTGCCCGATTGTTGTTGTGCACCGGTCATGAACTGGCGCTGGGCAAGAGGTGGGCCGCGAACGGCCCCCGGATATGATGCATCTGCATGAGCCGACTGGCGGCTCTCCCATCAGCTGGCGGGGCAGGCCCCGCCAATTCAGTTGCTGCTCTGTC
>NZ_CFDJES010000010.1:5709-8491 GCF_983723665.1 Cobetia sp.
CGGCTCTCCCATCAGCTGGCGGGGCAGGCCCCGCCAATTCAGTTGCTGCTCTGTCCTTGTTCTGTTTCTTGTCCTGCTCTTGGTTCTGGCCCGTTAGTCGTCGTCTAGAACTGGGCCGGCAGCCAGGTGGCCAAGCCCGGGAAGGCGGCGAGTGCTCCCAGCATGCACAGCTGGATCAGGATGAACGGGATGACGCCCTTGTAGATCTGCTTGGTGCTGACTTCCTTGGGGGCCACGCCGCGCAGGTAGAAAAGCGCGAACCCGAATGGTGGTGTCAGGAAGGAAGTCTGCAGGTTGATGGCGATCATGATGCCCAGCCAGATCGGATCGAGGCCCATGGCCAGCAGCACCGGACCGACGATCGGCACCACCACGAAGGTGATCTCGATGAAGTCGAGGATGAAGCCGAGCAGGAAGATCACCAGCATCACCACCAGGGTGGCACCGATGACGCCGCCGGGCATGTTCTCGAAGATCTCGGTGACGACCTCTTCGCCGCCGAAGCCGCGGAACACCAGCGAGAACAGCGCCGCACCGATCAGGATCAGGAACACCATCGAGGTGACATTGGTGGTGGAGCGCACCACTTCCGTCAGGGTCTTCAGGCTCAGCTTGCGGTTGGCGAGGGCCAGCATCAGCGCACCGAAGGCGCCCACGGCAGAGGCTTCGGTCGGGGTCGCGAGACCGCCGAGAATCGAGCCGAGCACACAGACGATCAGCACGATCGGCGGCACCAGACCCTTCATCAGCAGCCAGAAGATGCTGCCGGTATGTCCCAGCTCTTCCATCAGCGCATCACGATCGACGGCCGGCGCCTTCTCCGGCTTCAGCCAGGCGACCATGGCGATGTAGACGATATAGGCGAGCACCAGGATCAGGCCCGGAATCAGCGCGCCGATGAACAGGTCGCCCACCGAGACGGTCTTCGGGCTCCAGATGCCCATCGACAGCTGCGCCTGCTGATAGGCGGAAGACAGCACGTCGCCCAGCAGGACCAGCGCGATGGACGGCGGGATGATCTGCCCCAGGGTGCCGGTGGCACAGATGGCGCCGGTGGCCAGTGACGGGTCGTAACCGCGCTTGAGCATGGTCGGCAGTGACAGCAGGCCCATGGTGACGACGGTCGCGCCGACGATACCGGTGGAGGCAGCCAGCAGCATGCCGACGATGGTTACGGAAATCCCCAGCCCGCCCCGCAGCGAGCCGAACATCAGCGCCATGGCGTCGAGCAGCGTCTCGGCGACCTTGGACTTCTCCAGCAGCACGCCCATCAACACGAACAATGGCACGGCCAGCAGGGTCTGGTTGGTCATGGTGCCGTAGAGGCGGTTGGGCATCGCGGACAGGAAGCTGGCATCGAATACGCCCTGGGTAATGCCCAGCGCATCCAGCCCCATGCCGAGTCCGGCGAAGGCAAGCGCGGTACCGGCCAGTGACAGCGCCACCGGATAGCCCAGCATCAAGACGATACAGATACACACGAACAGCAGCAGTGGCATGATCTCGAGCATTACACCAGCTCCTCATCGTGGTCAGGGGTGTCATCGCTCGCATGCGGAGAGGGCAGGCGGCCCATCAGGAACAGCAGGTGGCGGCCGGCTTCCGCCACGCCTTGCAGCATCATCAGGATGGCGATGGCCGGAATCAGGGTCTTGAGCAGGTAGACGCCCGGCAGGCCGCCGGATTCGGGCGAGGCTTCCTTGATGCCCCAGGAATCGCCCACGTAACCGAGGCTGGAGAGCAGGATGAAGGTCATCACCGGGAACAGCAGGAACAGGGTGCCGCCGAGATCGACCCACGACTTCCCGCGGTGCGACATGCGCTGATAGAAGATATCCACCCGCACATGGCCGTCGTGCTTGAGCGTGTAGCTGGCGGCGAGCAGGAAGACGGCCGCGTGCATGTACATCACGGATTCCTGCATGGGGATGCTGTTGATGTTGAAGGCGTAGCGCAGCATCACGATGGTGAATTCGACCAGCATCATGATGACGACCAGCCAGGACACGCAGCGTCCCAGCCCCTCGGTCATGCGGTCGAGCCCTGTGAGCCAGCCGGGGGTAGAGGCATTGGCAGACATGGAGTCCCCTTGGCCTGCGGGTAGCAGGTGGTGATTGTTGGTGTTGTTGTTGCTTTGCCGACAGCGTCTGCTGTGTCTTTGCCAAGCGCTTGTGTTGCAAGCAGTTGTGTTGCAAGCGATTGCTGGCAAGGTCGCCAATTCAGATGTTGCTCATGTTGTGGTCAGTCGCGGTGTCCAGCAAGCCGTGATGGCATCGCTTTGAACAACGCTATTCCACGCTTCATCCCTGTAAGTGACGTCGCTCGGATGCGGCATGCCATCAGTCATCGCTAAGTCAACGATTAATCCACGTCATTGGCAGACAAAGAGTAGCGAGCGGCGTCGCAACAACAAATGGATCATTGGTCTGACAGGCGGTTTTTGTCTTTGCTTACAGTGAGATAGGCGAAGAAATACCGGCAGGCAGGCAAGGAAACGGGCAAGTAAGGGCGCGGCAGATCGCGTTATGCGCATCCAACAGCCCGCAAGCGATGCGCCGCAGACGCGGCGGCAGGGGTGAGCATCATGGCGCAGACAGCTGCCGGCAAGCCGTAGCTGAGGGAAGCCTGGGTCGGGAAAGCCAAGCGGGAGAGCCAGGCAGTAGAGGGGCGATATGCGAGGGATCGATATCCGAGGGGCAGGCGTCAGAGATGCCTATGCAAGAGAGGCAGGCGTCAGGCGAGCCCGATCGCCTTGCGGCATGCGGCTGGCAGATGGACTTCT
>NZ_CFDJES010000010.1:8591-31263 GCF_983723665.1 Cobetia sp.
CAGGCGTCAGGCGAGCCCGATCGCCTTGCGGCATGCGGCTGGCAGATGGACTTCTACCGCAAGCGGCAGATGGTCGGAGAACAGGTGCGACAGCGTGGTCGGGTGGCTCAAGCGCAGCGTCGAGGAGACCAGGATATGGTCGAGCCCACGGCGTGGCTGCCAGGCCGGGTAGCTGTTGATGGCCTTGCTGGGGCGGGAGTCGAGTGCCTCGCTGAACGCCTTGTGCTGACGAAGCTGGGCCAGCGTGCAATTGAGGTCGCCCATCACGATGACATGCTTGAGGGGCGCGATCAGCTCGCCGAGATACTGCAGCTGACGATGCTGGATACGGGCGCCGAGTGCCAGGTGGGTCACGAAGACATGCAGGGCGTGTTCGCCCTCGCCGAAGCGGGCGTGGATGGCCCCGCGTCCCGGTAGGGTACCGGGCAGGCTGTGCTCTTCGAGATGGCTGATCGGCAGGCGCGACAGCAGGCCGTTGCTGTGCTGAGCCAGGCGGCCCAGGTTGCGGTTGAGCTGCTGATAGCGATGCGGGAATTCGGCCGTCTCGGCCAGTGAGTCGACCTGATTGACGTTGCCGGAGCGGAAACTGCCACCGTCGACTTCCTGCAGCCCGACGATATCGTAGGGCGTGATGGCGGCGGCGATCAGCTCCAGACGCTTGCGACGCATCGGGTGTGGCAGCACATGCTGCCAACCGCGGGTGACATAGTGATGCCACGCCGCGGTATGGATACCGACCTGCATGTTGAAGGTCAGCAGACGCAGGGGAGGTGCCGTCTCGTCGAGTCCGGCACCTCCCGCGGCGCTGGCGGCCACTGGGTCAGCAGCCGCTGCCATCAAGCGGCGTCCTTGCTGCCGGCTTTCTCTTCACGCACCTGCTCGACCAGCTCGTCGGTGATCTTGAGCATGTTCTGCAGTGAGCCAGCCGTGCTCGGCGAGATGACATAGCGGCCATCCACGATCAGTGCCGGTACGCCCATGATCTTGTAGGCGCGCATCTGGGCGTGGGCCTGATTGACCTGGCTCTTCACGCCGAAGGAGGTCAGCGACTTCTTGGCGTCTTCTTCGCTGACGCCGTAGTCGCTGTAGAACTTGGCGATATCATCCGGGTCGGTCAGGCGCTGGTGGTCCTGATGGATGGCATCGAAGAAGGCCTTGTGGGTCTCGTCGAGGATGCCCAGGTCCTTGGCGGCATAGAAGGCATAGGCGTGCTTGACCCAGTCCTGCCCCATGGTGGCCGGCAGACGGTTGAAGGTCACGTCACTCGGCAGCTCGTCGACCCACGGCTCGAGGCTGGATTCCAGCTTGTAGCAGTGCGGGCAGCCATACCAGAACGCTTCGACCACTTCGACATTGCCCGCCGGCGCGTCGGTCTTCACCGGCTCGTCGAGTACCTGGTAGTCCTTGCCAGCTTCAGCGGCGAACACGCTTGCTGACAGGCCAAGGCCCGCCACCAGAGTCAGTAGGGGTTTCCACTTCATGGAACATCTCCATCGGATTGAGGCATGCCCGGGCATGATACCCGGCAACATTAGTGATGCATCGAGTATGCGTGTCAGCCACCACTGCTGTCGAGACTGCCGGGCGGGACACGGCGGATCACTGTCGGGCCAGCCTAGCGTGACAAGGTTGACCGTTGGATGAACGCCGTTCGATCACGCCCAGAACAAGGCGTCGCTCGAACACGCCCCGTGAACGGCGTGCTGGTGGCGGTCGTCATCAAGTCGGTCATACTCGACACCCGGCTGAACGGATGCCTCAGCGCAGGCCGTGGAGATATTCGGCCACCTGCTGCATGTCGCTGTCACTCATGCGCGCGGCGATGCTGCTCATGATGGCGTTCGGGTCGTTGTCGCGGCTGCCGTCACGGAAGGCCTTGAGGGCCGTCACGGTATAGGCGGGGAATTGCCCGGCCAGCGCCGGATAGCCTGCTGAGTCGATGCCTTCACCGCGCGGGCCATGACAGGCTGTGCAGGCCGCGATGCCGCGCTCGAGCGAGCCGGCCCGATACAGCGCCTCGCCTGCACGGGCCGCCTCTGGCTCGGCCTGACCGCGATTGGCGGGCTGCGCGGCGTAATGGGCCGCGATATCGGCGATGTCCTGATCGCTCAGGTTGTCGGCGATACCGGCCATCTGCGGCACCGAGCGGCGACCATCCCGGATGTCGGCCGTCTGCTTGCGCAGGTAGTGGGCCTGCTGGCCAGCAAGATGGGGGAAGGCCGGCGTCGGCGAGATGCCCTGGGCGCCATGACAGGCAGCACAGACGGCAGCCTTGGCCTTGCCTGCCGCGGCATCGCCGACCAGCGACTCGGCGGCGGCCCCCGTCGGCAAGGTGGCGGCCAACATAGTGGCAGCAAGTGCCAGCAGCAGGCGCAAGGGGCGCGCGGGGGTCTGCCTTGGTCTCATCAGCTCATCCATTTCACTGGTCCCTGTTTCACGAAGAGGCCCGTTCGGGGCTTGTATCATCCGGCGTGGATGGTGGCCTCTGTCATTTCCCCGGTGCCCGCGCCGTGCTGCGCGCGGTGAGAAGTGCACCCCACTCTCGCAGCCCGTGAGAGCAGGGTGGTACACTAGGCCTCATGATCGCCATGCTGACCTTGCAGGCAGTATAGCGAATCCCCTCAGGGCGCGTGAGCGTGCCTGTCGCCAGTCGTGTCATCGCAGTAATCCAGTGCATCTTCCCGCTGTCGTCGGCAAGTTGCAGCGCCGATGACAGGGCATGCGGCACTCTTTTCGTTACACCGGTCGTTTCTTCTGCTCTCTCGTGATGTCGCGCGGGCGAGACGTCCGCCTTCAACAGGTATTCAGAACTCCCATGGCCGAATCAGCTTCTTCGACCCCCAAGCTCCATTATCGTCAGGCGCGCTTCCTGATCAGTGCCGCGACTCTGGCCCAGTGCCCGACGGACGTGGGTGCCGAAGTGGCCTTCGCGGGTCGCTCCAATGCCGGCAAGTCCAGCGCCATCAATGCGCTGACTTCGCAGAAGGCGTTGGCCCGTACCTCCAAGACCCCCGGCCGCACCCAGCTGATCAACTATTTCACCATCGGTGAAACGGGCCGCCATCTGGTCGACCTGCCCGGCTATGGCTATGCCAAGGTGCCGGACAAGGTGAAGCGCGAGTGGCAGTCCCATCTGTCCAACTACCTGCGCAACCGCCAGTCGCTGCGGGGCCTGGTGCTGCTGATGGATGTGCGCCATCCGCTGTCCGAATTCGACCAGATGATGCTGGGCTGGGCCGATGAGGCCAAGATGCCGGTGCATATCCTGCTGACCAAGGCGGACAAGCTGAAGCGCGGGCCTGCTGCGGCAAGCCTGCAGAAGGTGCGTCACGCGCTCAAGGAGTGGGAAGACCTGGTCACGGTGCAGCTGTTCTCGTCGCTGAAGTACTCCGGTGTCGAGCAGGTGCATGCCAAGCTCGACGAGTGGCTGGCGGACCCGTCGGTGATGGATGGCGTGGAAGAGATGGCAGGCGATGAGGCACCGCAGGACCCCTTCGACGACTGACTGAAGGTGTAAGGCGATTTGGGGCGAATCCTCGAACTACGCCACCTTGCATGACGAAACGGCCACCCCTCGGGGTGGCCGTTTGCGTTACGACAGGCGCGTTGTCACTCACATCTGCATTGTTGCCCTTCCCCAAGGGCCAATCACATGAACAGGCTGCGCGGCGCGCTGCTGATGGGGTCAAGGCGGGTCAGGGAGCTCGTCTCCCTGGGCGCCGAGAGAATATGCGGCACCTTTGCCGCGGGCTCGACGACTTCCGGCATCGTCACGGCCTCGCTGGGGACGAGCAGGCTGCGCATGGCCTCCTGTGGTGAGGCCGCCGGCGCTTCCTGCACGCCGGATTGCGATGTCGCGAGGCTGGCACGCCCACTGTAGACCGCCACGATGACCAGCAACGCGGATGCCAGCACGATGGCGACGCCTTTCAGCAGGGCGCGGCTGGACTGACGCGAGGGCGTCATGATCGGCGCACGCTGCTCGCCTTCACCATGCAGGGGCGGCCTCTGGGGAGAGGAAGATGACACACGGTAGCGCGGGAGTGAGTGGGTGCTCATGCTGGCCTCTCCTTTTGAGGTCGAGGTGGCAGGCATCTCCCAGCGCAGACTCAGGAACCCCAGACAGGGTTCAATATCGACGACGCTGAGAAACTTGTACATGAAATATGGTTGAGGCGTCATTTTTGTACAAGTTTTAATTCACTCAGCCATTGGGCACATCAGGCGCGCCACACCTTGAGCCTCAGCCGTCGGTTGCTCAGTCATTCCGTCACTCAGCCATTCAGGCGTGCAATCAGCGCCGGCAGTTCGCGGACATGCGTGATGACATGTACGCCTGCCGGGACGGGGCCCGGCGCGCCCTGGCCCTTGACGTCGATCCAGGCGGCCTGCATGCCCAGGCGCGCGGCAGGCAAGGCATCTTCCTTCCATGAGTCACCGACATGCAGGGTGGTGGAGGGGCGGCTGCCCAGGCGTGCCATGGCGGCGAGGAAGGGGCGCGCATCCGGCTTGGGCGCCAGCCATTCGCCGGCGGCGATGCTGAACTCGAAATGATGATCCAGCGCGAGGCGAGCCAGGTCGACATTGCCATTGGTGATGGCACCAAGGCGGTAATCGCGGGCGAGGGAGTCGAGCAGCTCGCTGGCTTCCGGGAAGGGCGTCAATTCGTGGCGCAGCGCCAGGAAGCGCTCGATGGCGGCGCGCGACCAGTGGCCCGCCTGCTCATCATCATGCCCGGCATCGCGCAGCATGGCGTGCATGGCCTCGCGGCGCAGCCAGGTGAAGTCACCGCGGCGCAGCGGGTGCTCCAGCCCCAGCGCCATGCGACGACGCGTGTATTCCTCGAGGGGGAAATCGTTGGCATGCCCGATCTCGCCATCCAGCCAGGCGTAATGCTCGGCCTCGGCGCGCTCCATCACCGCGCGATTGGCCCACAGGGTGTCATCGAGATCGAAGGTCAAGGCCGTCAGGCGAGGCGCATTGGCAGGCGTCACAGGGTGTCATCCTTGAGTGGGGCATCAATAGGGGAGGTGGCGTCGGTGTCTGATGTTGCCGTCGCTGATCCGCGCTGGCGGCGGGCGCGAGGGTGCGCCTGATCATAGGCGCTGGCCAGTTGCTGCCAGTCGAGGCGCGTGTAGACCTGGGTGGTCGAGAGGTGAGCGTGCCCCAGCAGTTCCTGCACGGCGCGCAGGTCGCCGCTGGATTCGAGCAGATGACTGGCGAAGGAGTGGCGCAGGCGGTGCGGGTGCAGATGCTCGGGCAGGCCGCGTTCTTTCGCCTGCGTCACCAGCCTGAGCTGCACGCCACGCTGACCGAGGCGCCGCCCCTGCTGGCCGACGAACAGTGCCGGCTCGTCCTGGGCGGCGAGCTGGCCACGCACCACCAGCCAGGCATCCAGCGCCTGGCGGGCGCGTGAGCCGATCGGCAGCTGGCGGGGCTTGTCGCCCTTGCCGCGTACGCGCAGGCGGCGGGTTTCCAGCATGTCGAGGTCGAGGCTGACCAGCTCCGAGAGACGCAAGCCTGCGCCGTAGAGCAGTTCCAGCATCGCCTGATCGCGGATCGCCAGCGGCGTGCCGTCATGTGGGCAGTCGAGAAAGCGCGCCAGGCTGTCGATATCCACCGGGCGTGGCAGATGGTCCGGCAGGCGTGGTGTCTGCACCAGCCCCGCCGGGTTGTGTGGCAGCACATCCTGCTCGACCAGCCAGCCACAGAAACGGCTGATCGCCGCGCGCCGCCGCGCCAATGAGCGCGGCGCGAGGCCACGACTGCGCTCGGCACCCAGAAAACGCCTGAGCGTCGGCACGTCCAGCGCCTGCCAATCCTGCGGCAGGGGCGGCGCGTCCTTTGCACGAGCGGCGCTGCTGTCCGCTGCGGGACGCAGCATGAAGGCGGTCAACGCCTGCAGATCACGCGCGTAGGCGCTGACGGTCGCGTGGCTGCTGTCGAGGGCAAGCTCGGCCAGAAATTCCCGACAGGTCGCGGACAGCCCCTGCTCGGCGGCAACACGCTCGGCGCTGTTCGCTGCGGCGCTGTTCGCTGAGGCGTCGTCGGTGGATGTGTCGATGACCGAGGCGCCGTGGGCCGACTCGAGGCGACTCATCGGCTGGCCTGGTCGTCACGGCTCGAGGAGCGCAGTGGCGGCTGTCCCGGGCCATCGCGGCCCAGGCAGCGGGCCAGCACGTCGCCGAGGTATTCGGGAAACAGGGTGTCGAGACCGGCTCGGAACTGCTCGGCATCGGCACTCGCCACCACCAGATAGCCCAGGCACTCGCCACGGGTCAGGCGCACGATGACGGCGGAGCCGCGCGTGGCATCGGCCTGGCTGGCATCGACGAGGTCTGCGCAGTCGGCGCCGAGTGGCCACTGATGGTCGGGCAGCAGAGCTTCCCAGCGCGTGCGCGGCATGGCCAGGCAGCGACTGGCGCGACCCTCGAGCAGACGCTCGAACTGCTCGCCGCGCGCATCGTCGAGCGCCTGGCGCGGTGGCTGTGCCGAGGCACCGGCGTCGCGCTGCCACAGACAGACGGCCGCGATGTCGAACAGCTCGCTGAGACGCGTGGCCAGCGTTTCGGCCAGCGCATCATCGGACTCGGCATCGAGCAGATCCAGCACCAGCTGACGCAGACGCTGATAGCGACTCTCGTTGTCGCGCGCGGCGGTCAACAGCTCCTCGAGGCGCTCTTCTGCCTGATCGGTCCGCCCGCGCAGGTCATGTACCAGCCGCTCCAGCAACGAGATGCTGCCGCCGCGCGCTTCCGGGTGTGGCACCCGCATGCGTTGCAGCAACCCTTCACGCCCCTCGAAGAAATCGGGATGCGTGGCCAGCCATTCGGCGACCCGATCCGGGTCCAGCGTGCGCGGGCGACGTGACACGGGTGACTCGGCCATGTGGGACTCCTTGCGGACGGTTGGCAGCGGGACGCCGTCGGCCATGTTTCCGGCAGCGTCCCTCGGCTGGGGCTGGCGCTCTACAGGATGATGCGGCCTTCGAAGACGGTCTCGGCGGGGCCGGTCATGAATACCGGCTGGCCGTCGCCAGCCCATTCGATGCTCAGGGTGCCGCCGGGCAGCGTGACATTGACCGGGCTTGCCAGCAGGCCACGGCGAATGCCGGACGCGACCGCCGCACAGGCGCCGGTGCCACAGGCCAGCGTCTCGCCGACACCGCGCTCGAAGACACGCAGGCGCGCTTCATGTGGCGAGACGACCTCGAGGAAGCCGGCATTGACGCGCTTGGCGAAGCGCGGATGCGCCTCGATCAGCGGGCCCAGCGTCAGCACCGGGGCCTGTTCGACACTGTCGACCAGCAGCACCGCGTGGGGGTTGCCCATCGAGACGACGCCGATTTCCAGCGTCTCGCCGTCGACATCCAGGGTGTGCACCGGCAGGTCGGCCTCGGCCTCGAAGGACAGCGCGGCGGGGGCGAAGCGCGGCGCGCCCATGTCGACGCGCACACGGCCATCCTCGGCGACGACCAGGGTCAGCGGGCCGCCGGCCGTCTCGACGCGAATCTCGCGCTTGGTGGTCAGGCGCTGTTCACGCACGAAGCGCGCGAAGCAGCGCGCCCCGTTGCCGCAGTTCTCGACTTCACTGCCATCGGCATTGTAGATGCGATAGCGGAAGTCCATGTCCGGGTCGCGGGGCGGCTCGACCACCAGCAGCTGGTCGAAGCCGATGCCGAAGTTGCGGTCCGCCAGACGGCGGATATCGGCATCGCGCAGGCGGCTGCGCTGCGAGATCAGGTCAATGACCATGAAGTCATTGCCCAATCCGTGCATCTTGGTGAAGTTCACCAGCATCAGGCATCACCTTCCGGCAGCAGTTGCTCACCGGTCCACAGTTCTTCGAGGCGCTCGCGACGACGCACCAGGTGCATCTCGGGGCCATCGACCATCACCTCGGCAGGACGGCAGCGGCTGTTGTAGCTCGAGGCCATCACGAAGCCGTAGGCACCGGAAGAGCGCACGGCGAGCAGGTCGCCCGGCGCGATGGCCAGTTCGCGGTCCTTGCCGAGGAAGTCACCGGTCTCGCAGACCGGGCCGACCACATCGTAGCTGGCGGACTTGCGCGTCTCGCGCGTGTCGACGGTGACGATGTTCTGCCACGCCTGGTACAGCGACGGACGGATCAGGTCATTCATGCCGGCATCGATGATGGCGAAGTTCTTCTCTTCACCGGGCTTGAGGTATTCGACGCGGGTCAGCAGCACGCCGGCGTTGGCGGCGATGGAGCGGCCCGGTTCGAACAGCAGCGTCATCTCGCTGCCGTGCTCATAGCGGGCCAGACGCTCCAGCAGGGCGCTGGCGTAGGCGAAGGGCTCCGGCGGAGTCTCGTTCTGGTAGGGCACGCCGAGGCCGCCGCCGAGATCGAGGTGCTCGATGACGATGCCGCGTTCCCGCAGGCGATCCAGCAGCACCAGCAGGCGTTCGAGGGAATCGAGGAAGGGCGCCAGCTCGGTCAGCTGGGAGCCGATATGGCAGTCGGCACCGACCACCTGCACGTGCTCCATGGCGTTGGCGATCTCGTAGACCTCCAGCGCCTGTTCGACCGGAATGCCGAACTTGTTGGCCTTGAGGCCAGTTGAGATGTACGGGTGAGTGCCGGCATCGACGTCGGGATTGATGCGCAGTGACACCGGTGCGACGCGTCCGAGACGGCCCGCGACGGCGTTGAGGCGCTCAAGCTCCGGCAGCGACTCGACGTTGAAGCACTTGATACCCAGCTCCAGTGCACGCTCCATCTCGCCTGCCTGCTTGGCGACGCCGGAGAACACCACCTTGGCGGGGTCGCCGCCGGCCTTGATGACGCGCTCCAGCTCACCGGCGGAGACGATGTCGAAGCCGGCGCCCAGACGTGCCAGCACATTGAGCACCGCCAGGTTGGAATTGGCCTTCACGGCATAGCAGATGAGATGCGGGTGGTCGCCCAGCGCATCCTGATAGGCCTTGAAGTGGCGCTCGAGCGTGGCACGGCTGTAGACGTAGCACGGCGTGCCGAACTGCTCGGCCAGCGTGGCGAGCGAGACGTCTTCGGCGTGCAGCACGCCATCCTGATAAACGAAGTGATCCATGATCCGGCCTGCAAGATGTCGCGCCGGCGGGCATCACCCGCCGGAGATGAATAAGGGGGCTCAGGCGTCGCTGCCGGAAGTCTCGGCAGCGGCGGTGCTCTCTGTCTCGGAGGCGTCAGGTGCCGGCGCGGGAGCTTCGGCGCGCTGACCACCGGCATCGGCGTCCGCCGGCAGATAGAGCGGGCCTTTCTGGCCGCAGCCGGCCAGCAGGCCAGCACCCAGCAGCAGCGCCGCGAGGGTGCGAAGGGTATGACGGGCGGACTGGCTCATCAGATGACGCATCGGGCGGCCTCCTGGCAGCAAGCGATAGAGCGATGCGGGCCCGGTTGCCATGGGTGGCGACCAGGCCCGAAAGAGGATGATCAGGCGCGCGAGGCCAGGGCGTCACGCGCACGCTGCACGGCAGCGCGGACCTGGTTCGGCGCGGTGCCACCGATGTGGTTGCGCGCCGCGACGGAGCCTTCCAGCGTCAGCACGTCGAAGACGTCCTGCTCGATGGTGTCGGAGAACTGCTGGAGCTCTGCCAGGGTCATCTCGGACAGGTCGCGCTGCTGCTCGATGCCGAAGGCGACGGACTTGCCGACGATCTCGTGGGCATCACGGAAGGCGACGCCCTTGCGCACCAGGTAGTCCGCCAGGTCGGTCGCGGTGGCGAAGCCCTTGCTGGCCGAGGCGTACATGTTGTCGGACTTGGCGCGGATCGCCGGAATCATGTCGGCGAAGGCACGCAGGCTGCCGCGCACGGTATCGATGGTATCGAACAGCGGCTCCTTGTCTTCCTGATTGTCCTTGTTGTACGCCAGCGGCTGGGACTTCATCAGGGTCAGCAGGCTCATCAGGTGGCCATAGACACGGCCGGTCTTGCCGCGCACCAGCTCCGGCACGTCCGGGTTCTTCTTCTGCGGCATGATGGAGGAGCCGGTGCAGAAGCGGTCCGGCAGGTCGATGAAGTCGAACTGGGCGCTGGTCCACAGCACCAGCTCTTCGCTCATGCGTGACAGGTGCATCATCAGCAGGCTGGCGAAGCTGGTGAATTCGATGGCGAAGTCACGGTCGCTGACCGAATCGAGGCTGTTCTCGGTCGGACGGTCGAAGCCGAGCAGCTCGCTGGTGACGTGACGGTCGATGGGGAAGGTGGTGCCGGCCAGCGCCGCGGCGCCCAGCGGCAGCACGTTCATGCGCACGCGGCAGTCACGCAGGCGGTCCTGGTCGCGGGCGACCATTTCCTGCCAGGCCAGCAGGTGGTGGCCGAAGGTGACCGGCTGGGCGCTCTGCAGGTGAGTGAAGCCCGGCATGATGGTGTCGGCTTCCTGCTCGGCCAGCCCCAGCATGCCTTCGCGCAGACGCGTCAGTTCGGCGTCGATGGCGTCGATCTCGTCACGCAGATAGAGGCGGATGTCGGTGGCGACCTGGTCGTTGCGTGAACGGCCGGTATGCAGCTTCTTGCCGGTGATGCCGATCTTGGCGGTCAGGCGTGCCTCGATGTTCATGTGCACGTCTTCCAGTGCCACGGACCACTCGAATTCGCCCCGCGCGATCTCTTCACTGATTTCCTTCAGTCCCGCGATGATGACGTCGCGTTCTTCTTCGCTCAGCACGCCGACACCGGCCAGCATGGTGGCGTGGGCGATGGAGCCCTGGATGTCGTGCTGCGCCATGCGCTGATCAAAATCGACGGAGGCGGTGAAACGTGCCACGAAGGCATCGGTCGGCTCGCTGAAGCGGCCGCCCCAGGACTGATTGGTAGATTCGCTCATCGGGATCTCGAATTGTGGTGACGTGTCCAGAGTTCGGCGTCCGGTGCACGGTCGCGCAGCCGGTATCGTTGACCTTGGAGTGTACCAGACTCCTGCGCGTGGGCGAGGGGCCGCGGCCAGTCCGGCGGATCGCAGGAAAGCGTGCCACGGATTTTCCCCCTGAGGTGACTGGCTTTATGATAAGTGTCATCAGAGGGCAGCGCTGTTCGTCAGTCAGGTTTGCTCAACAACTTCGAATCAGATGGCGTGCGTTGCGCGCCAGCAAGGAGAATGCCGTGCCCCGCCGTGAGATTCTGCGTATCGCGACCCGCAAGAGCCTGCTCGCCCTGTGGCAGGCCGAACACGTCAAGGCGCGACTCGAGGCCCTGCATCCTGGCTTGAGCGTCGAGCTGGTGCCGATGTCGACGCGTGGTGACAAGATTCTCGATACCCCGCTGGCCAAGATCGGCGGCAAGGGGCTGTTCGTGAAGGAGCTGGAAGAGGCGATGCTCGACGGTCGCGCCGATATCGCCGTGCACTCCATGAAGGATGTGCCGATGCACTTCCCGGAGTCGCTGGGACTGGCGGTGATTCTCGAGCGTCACGCCCCGACCGATGCCTTCGTGTCCAACACCTGTGCCAACTTCGATGCCCTGCCGCAGGGCGCGCGCCTGGGCACCTCCAGCCTGCGCCGTGGTCTGCAGGCCAAGGCGGCACGCCCGGACCTGGAGGTGCTGAGTCTGCGCGGCAATGTCCAGACGCGTCTCGGCAAGCTGGATGCCGGCGAGTTCGACGCCATCATCCTGGCCACCTCCGGCCTGCAGCGCCTCGAGCTGGATGCGCGCATCACCGCCGAGATGGACGCCGAGACCTGCCTGCCAGCCTGTGGCCAGGGCGCGCTCGGCATCGAGTGCAACCTGCAGGACGAGGAGATTCTTGCGCTGCTCGAGCCGCTGGCCCACGAAGACTCCAGTCGGTGCGTGCTGGCCGAGCGCGCCATGAACACGCACCTGGAAGGTGGCTGTCAGGTGCCGATCGGCGGCTATGCCGTGCTCGAGGAAGGCGGCAGCCAGCTGTGGCTGCGTGCGCTGGTCGGCAACCCCGACGGGACGGTCATCCTGCGCGCCGAAGCGCGTGGTCCGTCCGATGCGCCGGAAGCGCTGGGCGTCGCCGTCGCCGAAGACCTGCTCTCCCAGGGTGCCGGCGAGATTCTGGCGGCGGTCTACGGCGACGCTCGTGGCTGAGGTGTCAGCGATGGCAAAGGCGTCGCGTCTTGAGGTGTTGACGACGCGGCCGGGCTCGCGCGGAGCGGTTCTCGATGCGATGCTGAGTGAGGCCGGCTGCGAGGTGGAATGCCTCAAGCTGATGGCGCTCGAGGCCTTGCCGCTGGAACCCGCCGCGCGCCAGGCGATCATCGATGTCGATCTGTATCGCGGCGTGATCGTGATCTCGCCCCAGGCCGCCGGCTATCTGGCCGATTGTCTGGAGGAGTGGTGGCCACAGCTACCCGAAGGCGTCAGCTTCTATGCCGTCGGCGCGGCCACGGCCGAAGTGCTGCATTCGCGGCTGGGCGTGCCGGTGCGTGTTCCGCCGCGCGCCACGCGCGGTGAGCATGCCGAGCGCGATGCGCCAGTCGGCACCACCAGCGAAGCCTTGCTGTCGCTGCCGTCGCTCAGGGCGCTTGCGGGTCAGCGCTGGTTGCTGGTGGCCGGTGAAGGCGGGCGTCCGCTGCTGGAAGAGACGCTGGTGGCACGGGGTGCTCAGGTCACGCGTCTGGCACTTTATCGACGCCTTCCGTTGGCTTTGTCGCCGCAACAGGCTGGCCGTCTGGCGGCGGGCGCGTATGATGCAATGGTGGTGACCAGCAATGAACTGCTCGAGACGGTGATGGCATCGGTGACGCCGCAGGCCTTGCACCAACCGCTAATCGTGTCGAGCCACCGTTTGGCTACACTGGCACACGCTCATGGTTTCGAGCGCGTGACGGTCGCCGAGGACGCTTCACCCGGGGCCCTGACGCAGGCAGTACTTCGCGCCTGCGCCCCCATCAGCAAGACTCGCCATGCAGTGACCGGCGCCACTGCGCCTGGTCCGCGTGAGGCCATCGATTCCCAAGAATCCGGAAAAGGGCAAGCGTAGATGAGCAACCGAGAACACGATCAGGAAGATAACGGCTCTGCCGGCATGACGCCCGGCAAGTCGGGCGACAAGGATGCTGCCGCTCGCGCATCAGATGCTTCTTCCGCTTCCGGCGTTTCCGCCGATGACACTGCCTCTGGCCGCCCTGGCGCCGAGGCCTCCCGTTCGTCCTCTTCCTCGTCATCCGACACGGCTGATGCCCCGCGCGAGCGCCGCTCGCGAGGTGGGCGCAATCGTCGTGGGCGTGGCAAGGGGCAGGGCAGCTCCTCCTCTTCAACCTCATCCTCCACTGCCAGTGAGTCCACGCCCGTGAGCCAGACTTCAGACGACAACGCATCGACGCCTTCCGGCGCAAAATCGCCGCTTCCGGAGCGTAGCGAACCCGCCAAGGAGGCGTCTGCCGCCAAGCCGAGTGCTGGCAAGGCCTCTTCCAGCAAGGCGACTCCCGGCAAGCCCTCCACGCCGGCTGGCAAGACGGCCAGCGCGGGTGGTGCAGGCCTGGGTGGCACGACGGCACCCGGCACGCCGCCGCCCGGCGAGCCGCAGGGCAAGAAGAGCAAGGCCGGCAGCATCGCGCTGATTCTCGTCATCTTGCTGGCCATCGTGGTCGCGGTGCTGGCGTGGTTCGGCTGGCAGCGTCTGAATGCGCTGCCGGATGCGCAGGGCCTCGACAAGCAGGTCAGCGAGAGCGTGACCCAGCAGGTCGGCCAGGTCTCCAGCAAGGTCGAGGGTCTGTCGAGCACGCTGGAGAAGAACGAATCCCGCGTCAGCGAACTCGACAAGCGTCTGTCCAGCGAGAGCCAGGACACCGAGCAGGCCCTCAACAAGGTGCTCGAGGAGCTCAGCAAGTCCCAGCAGACCGACGCGCGTGACTGGCACTACGCGGAAGCCGAGTACCTGCTGCGCCTCGCCAACCAGCGTCTGCAGCTGGAGCGTGACGTGAACGGTGCCGATGCGCTGCTCGAGAACGCGGATGCGCGTATCGCGGCGGCCAACAACCCGGCGCTGCTGCCGGTGCGCAAGGCCATCCAGTCCGAACTGGCCAGCCTGGACAGCGTGCCGCGCGTCGACCGCAGCGGTATCTATCTGGCGCTGCTCGCCGAGCAGGAACAGCTGGCGCGTCTGCCGCTCAAGCAGGACGTGGCCGAGATCGCCGCCAAGGTCGAGAACGACGCAGCGCCGACAGGCGGTTGGCAGCAGCAGCTGGCCCGCTTCGGCAACGAGCTGAAGGACCTGGTCACCGTGCGTCGTCATGACGAGGCTCTGGAAGCCCTGATCACGCCGGAGCAGGAATCCTACCTGCGTCAGAACGTGCGTCTGGTGCTGGAGCAGGCGCAGCTGGCGCTGCTCAAGGAAGAGCCGAAGCTCTACCAGGCCGCCATCGACAAGGCCATCACGCTGGTCAATGGCTACTACGACACCAAGACCGATGGCGTGCAGAATGCCGTCGCCAAGCTGGAAGAGCTCAAGAGCAAGACCATCCGTCCGGAGCTGCCTGACATCTCCGCCTCTCTGAGCAAGCTGCGTGAGCTGATCGAGCGTCGCGCCCAGCAAGGGGGTGGCAACGCATGAGAGTCCTGATACTGCTGATCATCATCGGGCTGGCCATCGGTGCCCTGTTCGGGCAACTGATGCAGGCCTTCCCGGGCTACTGGTTGATTCGCGTCGGCGATACCTCGGTCCAGACCTCCTTCTGGTTCGGCTTGATCCTGCTGTTCGCGGGCTTCGTGGTGCTGCACTTCGGTCTGCGCCTGCTGTCGCGCTTCGCGCATCCGTTCTCCCGCCTCAAGGTGTGGAACAGCCGTACCCGTCACCGCAATGCCACGCGCAAGACCGTACGGGGTCTGGTGGCGCTGGCCGAAGGCCGCTGGAAGCGGGCCGAGAAGTCGCTGACCCACTCGGCGGAAGATTCCAGCACGCCGCTGGTCAACTACCTGTCCGCCGCCCTGGCCGCGCACTATCAGGGACGTTTTGAGCAGGCGGACACGCTGCTCAAGCGGGCGCACGAGTCCACCCAGGGCTCCGAGAGTGCCGTGGGTCTGGTGCAGGCGCAGCTGATGCTGGACCGCCAGCAGCACGAACAGGCGCTGGCGACCCTGACGCGTCTCGACAAGCAGCTGGGCGAGCACCCGCAGGTGCTCAAGCTGCTCAAGCAGGCCTATCTGGCGGTCAATGACTGGGATGGTCTGCGTCGTCTGATGCCGCGTCTCGACAAGCAGGACCTCATCTCCCCCGAGGAGAAGAAGGAGCTGGAACAGCGGGCCTATGTGGCGCTGATCCAGCAGGCCGCGCGCAATCCGGAAGACATCGAGCGCGTGCGCAACCTGTGGGCCGACATGCCGGACCACCTGCGCACCGACGTGAATCTGGTCGCGCTCTACGCCGAGGCGCTGATCGCCGGTGGCCAGGAAGGTCTGGCCGAGCGTCTGCTGCGTCACTCCCTCAAGGAGTGCTGGGATTCGCGTCTGGTACTGCGTTACGGCCTGCTGGACGTGGATGCACCGCGTCAGCTGGTGTATGCCGAGAAGTGGCTGCAGGAGCGTCCGAATGATCCGGACCTGCTGCTGTCGCTGGGCCGTCTGGCACTGCGCAACGCCAGCTGGGGCAAGGCTCAGGAGTACTTCGAGGCTAGCCAGCGCCAGCGTCCGAGCGGTACGGTGTGTGCTGAACTCGCGCGTCTGTTCGCCAACCTGGGCGAGCACAACAAGAGTCAGCTCTACTACCGTCAGAGCGTCGAGCTGCTGGATCGCTCACTGCCGGCCCTGCCGCAGCCGAGCAAGGACAACGCCTGAGGGGCGGCCGCCGAGTGTTAGTCAACCGTCGAGCGCCAGCCGTCTAGTGCCAGCCGTCTAGTGCCAACCAGGGCATGCCAGGCGTCATGAGGGCTGGCGGACAAGACACTCGGCGGCTTGCACGATGTTTCCTTGTTTGATGAAAGGTATTGCCCAATTGCACCGGTCGCGCTGTCGGCCGGTGATGCAGGTTTCTCTCCGGGGTATCCACGTTCACACGCTGTGTGACGGGATGCCCTTCTTTTTGCCCGCATGACGGGCGCTGTGGGCATTCTCGCCCAGACTTTCGCCCTGTCAGCACGCCGCCGTGAGATGTCGGCGGGTGCATGCTGGCGTGGGCATGGCCGGTGCCGGATTTCTCGTTGCTGATCCGGCAACGATGCGTCCGGGACTGCACGGCCAGAGCGTGAGCGTGTGGCGCTGGCTGGAAGCGATTCCTCCGTGCGATGATTCTGCGTGTCGGATGCGCCCATGCACGTGGCGCATCTACGGGCCGAGTCCGGTCCGTTTCCCCAAGCGATGATGGAGTCTGCATGTTGCATAAGTCCCTGGCCCTGATGGGCGCCTCTGTACTGGCCGTGTCACTGGCCGGTTGTGCCGCTACCGGTAACAGCTCTTCCAGCAACGCCGCCAGCTCCTCCAGCTCGTCCAGCTCCATGATGAGCCTCGCCAGCAGCATGCTGAGCAGCCAGACAGGCCAGACCCTGCCGGCAGCCGACCTGATGTCCAGCCTGACTTCCCAGCTGGGTGTGTCCTCCACTCAGGCGCTGGGTGGCTCTGCTGCCATGCTGGCACTGGCCCAGTCCCAGCTTGGCACCAGCGCGACCTCCGAGCTGTCCACTGACGTGCCGCAGCTGTCCAGCCTGACCAGCAGCAGCTCGCTGTCCACGCTCTCCAGCCTGGCGAGCCTGAGCGGCAACGACAATGCCACGGCATTGGCCAGCACCGTCGGCAATGTCGATGACAGCGCATCTCTGGACAGCGCCTTCTCCGCGCTGGGCATGGACAGCAGCATGGTCTCCCAGTTCGCGCCGGTGCTGCTCAGCTACATGGGTGGCGAAGGCGTCAGCTCGACGCTGCTGAGCTCGCTGTCCAGCATGTGGGGCACCGGCTCCTGAGCCAGCCTCGTGCATGAGGTGTGAGGCAGTGTTTTATGCCCGCACATGAAAACGCCCCCAAGCCACTGGCTCGGGGGCGTTTTCGTTTCAGGACGGCTGCCTGCGCAGGCAGCCGTGTCGGGATGCCGTGTCGGGATAGTGCAGGCGCTTGATCAGTCGCCGTCGGCATCCGGTTGGGTGGTCTGACGGATGCGCTGTTCCTCGGCATCCACGACTTCCCCGTCTTCGGTGGCATGACGCGTCAGCGGATTCTCCTCGCGACGCTTGGCGACCTTGGCGGCTGCCTCGCGCTGCTCGGGGGTCTTCGGCTGACCGGCGGCGGAGCCATCGATCACGAACGGTGCCTGCATGGTGCGCACGTTGGCCGGCGGCGCACCACCGTCCTTGTCCTGACCGAAGTACATGGTCATGTGCGGGAACGGGATCTCGATGCCAGCGGCGTCGAAGTGCTGCTTCACGAGCTTGTTGTACTCGCGGCCGATGGCCCACTGGTTGCCCGGGCTGGTCTTGATCATCACGCGGATGTTGACCGAGCTGTCGGCCAGGGCCGAGACGCCGGCGATGGTGACCGGTTCGAGAATCTCCGGACCATAGCTGCCTGCCTCGAGCTCATCGAAGGCCGCACGCAGGTGCACGATGGCGTGGTCGACATTCTCGCGATAGGAGATGCCGTATTCGCCGACATGGTAGGCGAAGTCACGCATGTAGTTGGAGACGGTATCCACCGACGAGAACGGCACGATATGGAAGGTGCCGGACAGGTCGCGGATGCCCACCGAGCGGATGGTCAGGCGTTCCGCGGTACCGGTCACGCCACCGGCAGAGACCACATCGCCGGTGTTGATGGCGTTCTCCAGCTGGATGAACACCCCGGTGATGATGTCCTGCACCATCTTCTGGGCGCCGAAGCCGATCGCCAGACCCAGTACCCCGGCACCGGCCAGCAGCGGCGCGATGTCGATGCCGATCTCGGACAGCACGATCATCGCGGTGAAGACGATCATCGCGATGGCGATGGCATTGCGGAACAGCGCCAGCAGGGTTTCTACCCGCGAGGACGGCTTGCCCTTGCCGGTGTCCGGATTGAGCTTGTGCTCGATCAGGCTGGCGATACCGACCCAGACCGCGATGGCGAAGGCGAGAATGAACAGCACATGGAAGATGCGCGACAGCAGCAGGGCACCGGCATCGGTTGCCAGCCACTCGCCGAGCGCCACGATGTGCCAGGCATTCAGCACCATGCCGACCACCACGATCAGGATGATGGCGCGCATGATGCGCAGCGCGGTGGGGATGTAGGAGTTGAGGCGCTTCTCGAGCAGCGGCAGCTGGCCGCGCAGCTTGTCGGAGATCTGGATGCGCTTGCCGATCAGCTGCGTCACCACGCGCGACAGCAGAGCACCGCCGCCGATGGCGAGCAGCGTCTTGAGCGTCGCCCCCATCATGAACGGCAGCGCCTCTTCAGGCGTCGTCTGCGAGATGATGAACAGGGTGGCGAAGTAGGCCAGCGCGATCAGATGCCAGGTGCGCGCCAGAATGCGCAGACACACGGCGATGATCGCGTTGTTCGCCTCGCGGGCTTGAGTGAGCAGGCGGTCACGCAGAATGATGCGATTGCGCGAGATCACCACGATGGCCCAGACGAGGGTGATGGCCATGATCAGCAGGTTGACGAAGCTGCCGACGGCCGGCGCCAGGTTGTTGTTGATCATCGGCACCACGACCAGGATGCCGTAGCCGATGAAGCCGGCCAGCATGGCCAGGGAGCGGTTCCAGTAACGCGCCACGTCATCCGGCATCGGCAGCAGACGCAGCCCCTTGTAGCCTGAGGAGAACAGCATGCGCATCAAGGCCTTGAACAGCTCGATGACCAGATAGGCGTTCAGGAACATCGACTCGCGCTGACCGATCACGCCCTGTTCGCCATAGGCGAAGATGGCGAGCAGATAGCCGCCGAGGAAGGCGAGGCCGATGACCGCGATGTCCACCACCGCCGCGACCAGTACCGCCAGCAGGGTGCGCAGCAGCGGGCTGCGGTGCTGGCCATCCAGTGACCACTGGCTGACACGTGAGAACAGCGGCTTGGCGAGTCTGCGCAGCACGAGGAACAGCGCGATGGTCGAGATGACGACCAGCCCGAGGCTCACGGCCTCGCTGGTGAAGCGACTCCAGTCGATCTCGTCGGCGTCCTCGTTGGCCAGGCCATCGAGGGTGCCCAGCATGCGGTCCAGCGTGGCGGAGAGATCCGCGACCAGGTCCTGGCTGATGGCCGCCAGCTGGCGCGACAGTGACGGCGAGTCCTCGCTCAGGGTGACGTCTTCTCCCGCCACCTCGACGGCTTGTTCACTCGCCTTGCTGTCCAGCTGTCGCAGGCCTTCGATCAGGGCCTCGCGCTGACTGGGGTCTTCCAGCAGCGTGGCCAGGCTCTCGTAGGAGGATGTCGCGCCATCGCCGCTGCCGTCCTCGGCCGGGGCGGCATGGGACAGGCTGCTGAACCCGAGGCTCAACACCATCAACAGCATCATCAGGGCGGACATCAGCCAGGCAGGTCGCCATGAGTCCGGTTGGCACGAGGCAGCAAGGGCGGGAGGGGAATGCGGGGGTGTCGGAATCGCCACAGATGGCTTCTCCATGTCGGTGAGTGTGTGAGGCGTCGGGGTAGAGAGTGAGAGCAGGCTCCGCAGGTGCATCAGAGGCTCGCAAGCGTCCCATCAATAACGCGAGGATCTGTCAGGTAGATGTTGAAGGGGCGTCACGCGCGTCCTGCGCGCACGCCGAGCGAGAGTCCATCCTTCAGTTATCGGGGCACTTGGGGCTATCCCAACCCCTGCGGGGACTCCGCCAGAGACATTCTTGCGCACAGCCTGCGGCAGGCGCCGCCAACCTTCAAGGTCTTCAGGCGCTGCTCGGGGGAGAGACGTGACCTGCTGCCACGCAGGATGTTGCAATGTCGCGTTGCATGAACTGGTGTGGTGAGTCACAGGATGAGCCGGTATTGTTGCGATTGATTATTATTCGTTGCTCGAGTGTGATAGTCATGCGCACAGGGGTCACCTTGCGGTATCGTCCTGCGCAGGATCACGCCTGCCTTCGCTTGAGTGCGAGATCATTTCCTTCATTTCGGAGTACTGCATGACCGTCTCGTCGACTGCTTTTACTGCTCGTGGCATGACCCGGCCTGCATGGTTCAAACAGGGCCTGATGGCGACCTTGGCGGTAGCGCTGATGGGGGCTTCCCTGTCTGCCGAGGCACGCAGTGTCGAGACGGCCTACGGTGAGCTGGACATCGAGGGCACGCCGCAGCGTGTCGTCACCCTGTACGAAGGCGCGCTGGATGTGGCCGTCGCCAGTCAGGTGACGCCGCTGGGCACCGTGACCACGCGTGGCGGTGATGGCGTGGCGAGCTATATCCAGTCGCAGGTGCCGGACATCAAGATCATCGGCACGCCGCGTGAGTTCAATCTCGAGGCGATCGTCGCGCTCAAGCCGGACCTGATCCTGGCGCCGCCGGGCCTCGACAAGACCCAGTACCAGCTGATGTCGCGTCTGGCGCCGACCGTCGTGCCGAGCGCTTCGGCGCTGAGCCAGCAGGGCTGGAAGGAGCAGAGTCGTGTCTATGCCGAGGCGCTGGGCGAGACGGCCGAAGCGGAACTCGAGACACGTCTGGCTGCCATCGACGCGCACGCCGCGCGTCTGAAGGCCGAGATGACCACCCCGGAAACCGCCAGCCTGGTGCGTCGCATGCCGGGTGGTCTGATGGCGATGTCCGACCAGCTGTTCGCGACCGGCCTGATGGCGGCCAGCGGCTATGAGCTGGTCGGCGGTGATCTGGTCAAGCCGGGTCGCCCGCATTCCGATCCGCTCAGCGACGAGAACATGGCACGCATCGATGCGCAGACCATCTTCCTCGCCACCATGGACGATTCCTCTGATGCCGCGGTCGACGCCCTGGCGGCAGAGCCGGCCTTCCAGCGTCTCGAGACAGCGGACCGCGACAGCCTGGTCGGCGTGAATGGCCAGCTGTGGACCAGCGCCAGCGGCCCGTTGGCCGCGGAAGCATTGCTGAAGGATATCGACCGGGCGCGCGATGATGGCTAGTCGCAGTCATGTCGGTGCACGACGTTTGACCCCTGCGCAGGCAGGGGACCTCCCGCAACCGCGACGCGGGAGGTGGTATGCAGGCTGAAGAGACCTCTCCACAGGTCCGCAGGCCACGCGCACATGCCGCCCGGATGACCCACAAGGTCTCCGGGCGTCTTGCGTTGCGTCAGGTGATGCCGCTGGCCTGCCTGAGCGCCCTGCTGACCTGTCTGGCCAGCCTGCTGTGGGGGGCTGGCGATGTCGGCCCCTGGCAGGCGCTGCAGGTGCTGGCCGGACAGGGCAGTGATCAGGCGCGCTTCGTGGTGCTCGAGCTACGCGCGCCGCGTACCCTGATCGGCATGGTGGTCGGCATGATGCTCGCCTGTGGCGGCGCCCTGATGCAGGTGGTGGCACGCAACCCGCTGGCGGAGCCGGGCTTGCTGGGCGTGAGTGCCGGGGCCTCCTTTGCCGTGGCCGTGGCATTGTTGCTGGGGATGGAAGCGACCGGCATGCACGTGATGGTGGCGCAGAGCGGTGCGCTGCTGGGCTGCCTGTTCGTGATGAGCACCGTGCGGATGAGCGGCGCACGTCAGGACCCGGTGCGTCTGGTGCTGGCCGGCGCGGCGCTGTCGAGCCTGCTGGTGGCGCTGACGTCTCTGGCCTTGCTGATCGATCAACGTGCGGCCGACGAGATCCGCTTCTGGGTGATCGGCAGTCTGGCCGGGCGCTCGCTGGAGGCGCTTTACAGCAGCCTGCCCAGTATCCTGCTCGCGGTGCTGCTGACGCTGTGGCTGGCGCGGCCGCTCTCCGCGATGGTGCTGGGTGAGCAGGTCGCCAGTGGCCTGGGCCACCATCCCAAGCGCGTGCGCAAGGTCGCGATCCTGGTGGTGGCGCTGCTGGTCGGTGCCGCGACGGCACTGGCCGGGCCGGTGGCCTTCGTCGGCCTCGCCGTGCCCTATGTGGCGCGTGCGCTGTGCGGCGCCGATGTGCGGCGCACGCTGTGGCTGTGCCTGCCGCTGGGCGTGACCATGCTGCTGAGCGCCGATGTGGTGTCGCGGCTGGTCGTGCCGCCCTCGGAGCTGCCGCTGGGGGTGCTGACGACCCTGATGGGCGCGCCCGTGCTGATTGCCGTGGTGCGTGCCCGCCGTCTGCCCACCCTGTAGCTCTGGCGCTTGCGGCGTGAACGATGATGGAGGCCAGGCTGGCGCGCATGCCGGCGCCATCGCCTCATTGCTTGAATCGACCGGCCCTGTCAGGCGTTGTCCTGACAGGGCCTTGTTTGGAATCGATGATGTCTAGACCTTCACCGCTTGATCCCCTCCGCTCGGCCCCCACAGGCACGCTCTGGTGGCGACATGGCAAGCTGTCCCTGCTGCTGTTGCGTGCGCCATTGCTGGCGGCCGGCATACTGCTGCTGGCGCTGCTGATGGCCAGTGTCGCCTCGCTGATGCTGGGCAGCGCCGGCCTTGGGCCGTGGGATGCCTTCAAGGCGGCCTTCGGGCACGGCGAGTTCGCTACCGTCTTCGTGGTGCAGGAGCTGCGTCTGCCGCGCCTGCTGGCCGGCATCGCCACGGGCGCTGCCTTCTCGCTGGCGGGCTGTCTGATGCAGACCCTGGCCGGCAACCGTCTGGCGACGCCGGGTATCATCGGCATCGACAATGGCGCGACCGCCTTCGCGGTGGCCTCCGTGGTCGGGATGGGCATCTCGCTGGCGCCGCCGGTGATGGCGCTGAGCGG
>NZ_CFDJES010000010.1:31363-35857 GCF_983723665.1 Cobetia sp.
CAGCCGGTGTCGCGTGTACGCCTGATCACGCTGTGGCTGTCGGTCGTGCTGACGGCGGCGGCCGTCGCGGTGGCCGGGCCGGTAGGCATGGTGGCGCTGGTGGGCCCCGAGATCGCACGCTACCTGTCGCGTCACAAGGGCGTGCCGCTGCTGGCCTCGGCGCTGGCCGGCGCGCTGGTGATGGTGCTGGCAGACCTCGCCGGTCGTACTCTGCTGTCGCCGCTGGAAATCCCGGTCGGTATCGTGATGGCCGTGGTCGGCAGCCCTTATCTGCTGTGGATACTGCTGCGCAGCCCGCGCTAGCCGTTGCCCCTATTTTCCTGCTGAGCGGCCCAGGGCCAGCCCTTGCCGCTCAGCGTCGCACGACATGTTTCAGCGGCTGATGATGTACCAGCGGCCGATGATGTTTCAGGAGAGTGCGCCATGAGCGCTGAGACGATGCTTGATCCGCGAGCGATGAATTCCCCGGCCGATCGCCACGCCGCGGCCACCACCGATACCCTGCGAGCTAACGAGCTGTCGCTGGGCTATGGCGCGCGCCAGCGCCATGTCACCGTGATCGATTCGCTGACCCTGGGGCTGCCCGACGGCAAGGTGACGGCGATCGTCGGGCCCAATGGCTGTGGCAAGTCGACACTGCTGGCAGGGCTGGCACGCCTGCAGTTGCCTGAGTCAGGCGCGGTGCTGCTGGAAGGCAAGGACATTCACGCCTACAAGCGGCGCGAAGTGGCCCAGCGCATCGCGCTGCTGCCTCAGGAGACGCATTCGCCCGAGGGGGTAACGGTACATGAGCTGGTGCGTTTCGGTCGTCAGCCCTATCAGGGCGCGCTGAGTCAGTGGTCTGAGGAGGATCAACGGCTGGTGGCCGAGGCGATGGCCGCCGCCGACATCGAGAGCCTGGCGGACCGTGAGCTGGCCTCGATGTCCGGCGGGCAGCGCCAGCGCGCTTGGATCGCCATGGCGCTGGCACAGCAGACGCCCTTGCTGCTGCTGGATGAGCCGACCTCGGCGCTGGATCTCGGCCACCAGATCGAGGTCTTCGAGCTGATCCAGCGTCTGGCCCATGAAGAGGGCAAGACCATCGTGATGGTGGTGCATGATCTGGCCAGCGCCTGCCGCTATGCCGACCACATCGTGGCCATGCATGCAGGCCACGTGATCGCCGAGGGCGCGCCCGCTGAGGTGGTGACGCCGGAGCTGGTGCGCAAGCTCTATGGAGTCGAGTGCCGCCTGATCCCCGACACCGGCACACCGCTGCTGATCGGCGTGCGCCGCACCAGCGAGCGCCTGAGCGGCAGCGCGACCTGAGGCCGAGACTGTGGCCATGACGGGTGCTGTGGCGCCTGCGTGGCCGCTGCCGGGCCTTGCGCAGGCCTGAGAGAGGGGCTTTAGAGGCCTGAGAGGGTGACTTGAGAGGGCAGCTTGATAGGGCGACTTGAGAGAGCGCTCGGCCTCTGACAGGAAAGCCCCAGCCAGCACTGATCGCCCACAAACAGAAAGGCCTCCCCGAAGGGAGGCCTTTCTGTCACGGATATGGTGGAGGCGACGGGAGTCGAACCCGTGTCCGCCGGCACTCCGCCTTCGGCTCTACATGCTTAGTTTCATTATTTGATTTAACACTACTGCCGCCAATGAACAGGCTACAGCAATGCGATTCTCTGAGTTTTAATCTCGACCTTAGAGACGTCGGCCAAGACGATCCTGTTTATACGGGCTCGTTCTCAATCCACCTTGAACAGGCGCAACGGTATCATGAGCAGCTTATGCAGCTAGAGCGTAGTTGTCGTCGTTTGCGACTATATATTTGCAACGTTTTATTTACGAGATACGTTACGATCTCGGCATGCACCTCAGGGTTTGCCACCAGCGTCGAATGCCAGAACGCCCCCATAACAGTGTTACCACTTTACTGCGTTGCTACGTCTTCATCATAACAGGTGGGGACTGTGCTACGCCAGTTCAAGCGTTCAGGAAAATTTCTGACCTGACAGTAGCTTGCTGGCGTGAGCTGCCTCACGCTGCCCTCAGCGGTCGCGCAGGATACGGGCTTTCTGACGGTTCCAGTCACGGTCTTTCTCGGTGGCGCGCTTGTCGTGCAGCTTCTTGCCTTCCACCAGCGCGATCTCGCACTTCACGATCGCATTCTTCCAGTACAGCTTGACCGGCACACAGGTGTGGCCCTTGTCCTGGGTGCGCGAGAAGATGCGTGCGATCTGCTTCTTGTGCAACAGCAGCTTGCGCGTGCGCTGCGGGTCCGCCACCGCGTGGGTGTTGGCGGTTTCCAGCGGATGGATGTGGCAGCCCAGCAGCCAGGCTTCGGCATTCTTGATCACGATATAGGTATCGGTCAGCTGGCCCTTGCCTGCGCGCAGCGCCTTCACTTCCCAGCCTGCCAGTACCAGACCCGCTTCGAAGGTTTCCTCGATGTGGTACTCGTGGCGTGCCTTCTTGTTCTGGGCGATCAGATTGCCGCCCTGTTCGGGTTTCTTTTTCTTGCCCATGTTGCCTCATTTGTCGTGTGCGCCTGCCGTCATCCAGTGTGGATATGGCACATCCTTCTGGATGGGGGGAGGCGTGTTACCATTCAAGGCCAGACGGCACTTCATGCGCCGGCCCATTGTTCATGATACGCATGCTGCGTATCCAAGTCAGCGGAGAGCTAGATGCCTACGGTCAACCGGTCTGCCCTGGTGCGGCATTCGGCCCGGGCAATGTTCGATCTGGTCAATGATTTCGAGCGTTATCCCGAATTCCTGTCCGGCTGCAGCAACGCGGAATTGCTGGAACGTGATGAGGACCATCTCAAGGGCAGGCTCACCCTGTCCAAGGCAGGCATGCAGCAGAGCTTCGTTACGCGCAATGACCTGTATGCCCCCGAGCGGATAGAGCTGAACCTGGTCGATGGCCCCTTCAAGCGTCTGCAGGGGACCTGGCTGTTCACGCCACTGGGCGAAGACGCCTGCAAGGTCTCGCTCGAGATGGACTTCGAGTTCAGCAATCGCCTGCTGGGCATGGCGTTCGGCAAGCTGTTCAGTCAGGTCGCCGCTCAGATGGTCGAGGCCTTCACGCGCCGCGCTGACCAGATCTACACCCAGCGCTGACACCTGGCCGTTGGCCAGGGTGCAACGCCGCGCAGGTGATATATCGCACAGGTGGTATATAAAGGTGGCGAGAGCAAAGGAGCAGACATGACAGACAGAATCACGGTCGAGGTGGCCTATGCGCTGCCCGACAAGCAGAAGATCGTCTCGCTGGCGGTCGCCCCCGGTACCACGGCGCGCGAGGCCGTGCGCATGGCGCGTCTGGAGCAGCACTTTCCGACGATTGCCGCCGAGGTGTTTCTCGAGGCGGACCTGGGTATCTTCGGCAAGGCGCTGCGCAAGCCCGATGAGCATGTGCTGGACGCCGGGGACCGGGTCGAGGTCTATCGCGCCTTGATCACCGACCCCAAGCTTGCGCGCAAGCGGCGCGCCGACAAGGCCGCTCGCGCCGCTCAGTAAGACGAGATACAGGCGAGAATCAAAAACAGCGGGGCACCTTGAAAGGTGCCCCGCTGTTGTTCTGGCTTGTCACTGAGTGAAGAGGACAGTGATCAGCGCTCTTCAGGCAGGTCGGCTGCGCCTGCCTTGGGTTCAGCACGGTTAGGCTGTGCCGCGCGAGGGTCGATGTCCAGGTCCGGCACGATGACGGTTTCCTGGTCGATGTCGCCGCTCTTGTCGATGTTGGAGAGTGAATCGCCTGCGAAGGTCAACGTCACGCGCTTGTTGATGATTTCGCCATCCGCTTTCTTGAGGCGATAGACGTAGTCCCAGCTATCCTCACTGAAGGGGGCGGTCAGCAGCGGTGAGCCCATCACGTAGATGACCTGTTCGCGGCTCATGCCCGGCTTCAATTGCTCGACCATTTCCGGCTTGATCAGGTTGCCCTGAGGAAGGTCGCGCTTGTAGACGCTGAAGTAGCTGCACCCGGTGAGCAGCGACAGGGCGCTGCAAAAGGCGACTGTTTTGATCAAGTTTTGCATTTGCCCTGAAGATTCCCTATCGTTTTGCCTTGGCCGATCATACCTGATACATCAAGCGACTGCGAAGAGTACCCCAGCATGGCCGATCAGAACCATGAACTGCGCAAGGCGGGACTCAAGGTAACCCTACCGCGAGTCAAGATCCTGCAGATCCTCGAGAAATCGA
Source organism: Cobetia sp. (assembly GCF_983723665.1). Taxonomy (NCBI): domain Bacteria; kingdom Pseudomonadati; phylum Pseudomonadota; class Gammaproteobacteria; order Oceanospirillales; family Halomonadaceae; genus Cobetia; species Cobetia sp. The sequence goes on from NZ_CFDJES010000010.1 coordinate 35,551, forward strand.
CGGATCGACACCTGAGTGCCGAGGACGTGTACAAGGCGTTGCTTGAGGCTGGCGAAGATGTCGGTCTGGCGACGGTTTATCGTGTGCTCACCCAGTTTGAAACAGCGGGACTGGTGATGCGTCACAACTTCGATGGCGGTCACGCCGTCTTCGAACTGTCCCAGGAAGAACACCATGACCACATGGTATGTCTGGACAGCGGCGAGATCATAGAGTTCTGTGATCCCGAGATCGAGCGCCGTCAGCGCGAGATCGTCGAGGAGCACGGCTATGAGCTGGTCGAGCATGCGCTAGTGCTCTACGTGCG
>NZ_CFDJES010000010.1:35957-39867 GCF_983723665.1 Cobetia sp.
GACGACAGCGCTCAGTGGCGGCTGTCGGCAGCGCCCAGCATCTCGCGGGCATGGGCGAGGGTCTGCTCGGAGAGATGAATGCCGCCCAGCATGCGTGCCAGCTCGCGCACGCGGCCGCTTTCATCCAGCAGCGCCATGTGGGTGCGGGTCGTGTCCTTCTCGGCCTGCTTCTCTATATGCAGGTGCTGATGCGCCTGTGCGGCGACCTGCGGCAGGTGCGTGACGGTCAGCACCTGGCCCTTGTCGCCCAGGCGACGCAGCAGCTGGCCGACGATCTCGGCGGTGGCGCCGGAGATGCCGACATCGACTTCATCGAAGACCAGGCTGGGGATGGTCGAGCGACTGGCGGCCACGACCTGGATCGCCAGTGACACACGCGAGAGCTCGCCGCCGGAGGCGACCTTGGCCAGCGCACGTGGCGGCTGGCCCGGGTTGGCGCTGATGCGGAAGTGGATACGCTCCATGCCTTCCGGCTGCGGGCGCTCCCGCGCCTCGATGGCGACCTCGAAGGTGGCCTTGCCCATGCCGAGGAAGGCCAGCTGGTCCTGGATGTCGCTGGCCAGTTGCGGGGCGGCAGTGGCGCGTTTGGCGCTCACCTCACTCGCCAGCCCCTTCCAGGCCTCGCGACGCTGAGCCACTTCTTCCCGCAAGGCTTCGATGGCCTCCTCATCGCCACCCAGGCCGTCGAGTTCTTCGCTCAGACGCTGATGAAGGCCATGCAGCTCGTCCGGCATCACATGATGCTTGCGCGCGATCTGGTGAATGCGGCTCAGGCGCTCATCGACGAAGGCGAGACGCTCGGGATCGAGTTCGGTGACTTCCACGAACCGATGCAATTCACGCGCCGCTTCTTCTATCTGGATGCGCGCTTCCTCGAGCATGCCCAGCGCACTGGCCAGTGAGCCATGCTCGTTGCCCGGCAGATGCGCCAGACGTGCCAGGGCCTGGTTGAGGCGTGGCAGCGCACCTTCTTCGTCGTGATCACAGCATTCGGCGGCGGACTGCGCCTCGGCCAGAATCTGCTCGGCATTGGCCAGCGTTTCCTGCTCCTGTTCCAGGGCTTCCAGCTCCCCTTCGCACAGCGCCAGTTCATCGAGCTCCTCGACCTGATAGCGCAGCAGCTGGCGACGTGCACGCACCTCATCGCCATCATTGCTCATGCGCTTGAGGCGACGATGCGCCTCCTGCCAGTGACGGAAGTCCTCGCGCAACTGGGCAGCCTGAGTCTCCAGGCCCGCATATTCGTCGAGCTGACGCAGATGCGTCTCTTCCTTGAGCAGGGAGTGATGGGCGTGCTGGGAGTGGATGTCGATCAGGTGCTCGCCCAGCTCGCGCAGGTCGGTGATGGTGCAGGGCGTGCCGTTGATCCAGGCCTTGGAGCGGCCGCTGGCGGTGATGACGCGACGCAGCAGGCAGTCGTCGCTGCCCAGTTCGCGCTCATCCAGCCACTGACGGGCGTCGCCAAGCTCACTGATATCGAAACGCGCGATGAGGTCGGCGCGGTCGGCGCCATGGCGCACGCTGCCGGCATCGGCACGCTCGCCCAGACACAGGCCGAGGGCGCCGAGCAGGATGGACTTGCCGGCACCGGTCTCGCCGGTGATGGCGGTCATGCCGCGGCGGAAATCGAGTTCCAGCGTTTCGACGATGGCAAAATCTTGGATGGCGAGTTGCAGCAGCATGACTACCTCCGAGGGGGCTTTGACGTACGCCGTGCTGGGAGAACATCAGCGGACCCGGACTCGATGGGCGGGCTACGGTGTCGCCATACAGTATGTTTATACAGTGAACATGGCTTTTTATACAGCACGTTCGGGTGGCCTTCAATCCATGCCGGACTCAGTGGGGAGAAAAGCCCGCGGCAAGGCTTGAGAAGCGATGTGCTGTCCCCATATAGAGGCACTGACACTTTCAGTCGGCAGCAATGGCCTGGCCTTGCTGCCTCTCAAGGCAACTCATGGCCTGTCTGTCAGCCAGTGCGCGTGATGCTTCGCGACAAGCTCAGCAGGCCACGAATCAGGGCAATGGCGCATAGACGCCGGCCCGCAGGAGATCAGCATGGCTCAGGACCCGCAGACCCCGATGGATGAAGAGCTTCAGCGTGCCGCTCGCGATGCCGAGCCGCAGCCGGAAACGCCGGAAGGTGAAGTGATCGACAACGTACTGGATGCCGACGATACCGGCGCCGAAGGCTCTCTGGTGGACAACCCGGAAGCCGAGATGCTGGCCGCCCAGGTCGAAGAGCTTGAGCAGGCCGTCAAGGAAGCCAAGGACCAGGCGCTGCGTGCGGCTGCCGATGCGCAGAACGCGCGCCGTCGTGCCGAGCAGGACGCCGAGAAGGCGCGCAAGTTCGCGCTGGAGAAGTTCGTCAAGGAAATGCTGCCGGTGGTGGATTCCCTCGAGAAGGCACTGGAATCCATGTCGGGTGACGAAGCGGCCAAGACCCACGTCGAAGGCATCGAGATGACCTTGAAAATGCAGCTGGATGCCCTGAACAAGTCAGGCGTCGAGCAGCTGGATCCGCACGGCGAGCCCTTCGATCCGGAATACCATCAGGCTGTCGCCATGGTGCCGTCCCCGGACGCGGAGCCGAACAGCGTCATCGACGTGATGCAGAAGGGTTACACCCTCAATGGTCGCCTGGTGCGTCCGGCGATGGTGGCAGTCAGCAAGGCCTCCTGAGGCCTGCGCGCTCCCGACGCCCGATAGGCGTTGGATCGCGCCCTGTGGGGGCTCAGGGCGATCCGGCCCGGGAAAATTTGCCCGGCCGGGTCTTGAAACCCTGACACGCGACCCCATCTAGAGAAACAAGTTCAGGCACCGACACAAGGTGCCGACATCCAGACTTATCTTTCAGGCTAGCAACAGATTCGAGGTATACGATTATGGGACGCATCATCGGTATTGACTTGGGTACTACCAACTCCTGTGTGGCAGTGCTCGACGGCGAGAAAACCAAGGTCATCGAAAACGCTGAAGGCGGTCGCACCACACCGTCCATCATCGCTTACACCGACGACAACGAGATTCTGGTCGGCCAGTCGGCCAAGCGTCAGGCAGTGACCAACCCGGAGAACACCCTCTTCGCGGTCAAGCGCCTGATCGGTCGCAAGTTCAAGGATGATGTGGTTCAGAAAGACATCAAGATGGTGCCGTACAAGATTGTCGAAGCCGACAACGGTGACGCCTGGGTGCAGGTGAAAGACAAGAAGATGGCACCGCCGCAGATCAGTGCGGAAATCCTCAAGAAGATGAAGAAGACCGCGGAAGACTACCTCGGTGAAGAAGTCACCGAAGCCGTCATCACCGTGCCGGCCTACTTCAACGATTCCCAGCGTCAGGCGACCAAGGACGCCGGCCGCATCGCGGGTCTCGACGTCAAGCGCATCATCAACGAGCCGACTGCCGCAGCCCTCGCCTACGGCATGGACAAGTCTCGTGGTGACAAGACCATCGCGGTCTACGACCTGGGCGGCGGTACCTTCGATATCTCCATCATCGAAGTCGCCGACGTCGACGGTGAGACCCAGTTCGAAGTGCTCGCCACCAACGGCGACACCTTCTTGGGTGGTGAAGATTTCGACATGCACCTGATCAACTACCTGGTTGACCAGTTCAAGGCAGACAGCGGTATCGATCTGTCCGGCGACAACCTCGCCATGCAGCGTCTGAAGGAAGCTGCCGAGAAGGCCAAGATCGAGCTGTCCAGCGCTCAGCAGACCGACGTGAACCTGCCGTACATCACGGCTGACAACACCGGTCCGAAGCACCTGAACGTCAAGGTGACCCGTTCCAAGCTCGAGTCTCTGGTCGACGACCTGGTCGCACGCTCCCTGAAGCCGTGCCAGACCGCGCTGTCCGACGCCGGCCTGTCCGCCTCCGAGATCGACGACGTCATCCTGGTCGGTGG
>NZ_CFDJES010000011.1:0-14388 GCF_983723665.1 Cobetia sp.
GCCAACTGCATCAGCCTTCCAGCACCCAGGTCGTCCCCTCGCGGGAATCCTTGAGGATGATGCCCTGAGCGGCCAGCTCGTCACGGATACGGTCAGCACCCGCGAAATCCCTGGCCTTCTTGGCGGCAGCACGCGCCTCGATCTGCGCCTGGATCTCGTCTTCCGACAACGCCAATGCGGCAGTATCGCCCTTGAGGAAGACCGCCGGGTCCTGGCCGAACAGCCCCAGCAGGCCGCCCAGCGCGGTCAACTCGAAGGCCAGCGCCGGCGCCTGCTGCGGTGCCTCCTTCTTGGCACGGTTCAGCTCGCGAGCCAGCTCGAACAGCACCGACAGCGCACCGGCCGTATTGAAGTCGTCATCCATGGCAGCCACGAAGCGTGCCCGCCAGTCGCCTGACACCTCGCCTTGTTCGGGCGTGACGTTCTCCAGCGCATTGTAGAAGCGCTCCAGCGAACGACGCGCCTCATCCAGCGAGTTGGCTTCATAGCTGATCGCGCTGCGGTAGTGGCTGGCCACCAGCAGGTAACGCACCACTTCCGGGTTGTGCTGCTCCAGCACATCACGAATCGTGAAGAAGTTGCCCAGCGACTTGGACATCTTGTCCTGCCCGACACGCACCGCGCCGGCGTGCATCCACACATTGGCATACTGCTGGCCAGTGGCGGCTTCGGACTGGGCGATCTCGTTCTCGTGATGCGGGAAGGTCAGGTCCGGCCCGCCGCCGTGGATATCGAAGGTGTTGCCCAGGCAGCAGGTCGACATCGCGGAGCACTCGATATGCCAGCCCGGACGGCCCGCGCCCCAGGGAGACGGCCAGCTGGCCTCGCCCGGCTTGGCGGCCTTCCACAGCACGAAGTCGAGCGGGTCTTCCTTGGCCTCTTCCACTTCCACGCGCGCGCCGGACTGCATGTCATCGAGCTGACGGTTGTTGAGCTTGCCGTAGCCCTCGAAACGACGCACACGGTAGTAGACATCACCGTTGCTGGCCGCGTAGGCAAAGCCCTTGTCGATCAGCGTCTCGGTCATCGCGATGATATCGCCGATGTGCGCGGTCGCCCGTGGCTCGCGATCAGGGCGCAGGATCCCCAGACGCCCCTCGTCTTCATGCATCGCCTGGATCATGCGCTCGGTCAGCGCCTCGAAGGCTTCGCCATTCTCGTCGGCACGCTTGAGGATCTTGTCGTCGATATCGGTGATGTTGCGCACATAGGTGACGTCATAGCCACGCGCACGCAGGTAACGCGTGATGATGTCGAAGGCCACCATCACACGCGCATGGCCGATGTGACAGAGGTCATAGACCGTCACGCCACAGACGTACATGCGCACCTTGTTGCCTTCCAATGGCACGAAGGGTGCCTTGGTCCGGCTCAGGGTACTGTAGATGGACAGTGTGCTCGCGGCATCTTCGAGTGAAATCATTCAGTCATCGCCCTTGGCTACTTTGCTGACAGTGCGCTGTCAGCCTTGCGAAATGGAGCGGCCCGCAGACCGGTCATGCAGCTTCGTCATCGAAGGTACAGGATCAGCCTGCGGGCCGTGAAGCGGGTCAAAAGTCATGCCAGCAGACCTCCCGCAGGAGGCCTGGCTGCCATCAACCCTTCTTCTGGGCCTTGGCCCAACCGTCCTTCAGGCTGACGGTACGGTTGAAGACCAGCGCGCCATCGACGCAGTCATGGCGGTCGGCGACGAAGTAGCCGATACGCTCGAACTGGTAACGCGTTTCCGGCGCGGCATTGCGCAGGCTCGGCTCACCGAAGCCCTTGACGATGCTCAGCGAGTTCGGATTGAGGTGCTCAAGGAAGTCGACATCCTTGTCACGGTCCGGCTCGGCTTCCAGGAACAGGTTCTCGTACTGACGCACCTCGACCGGCACCGCGTGCTCGGCGCTGACCCAGTGGATGACACCCTTGACCTTGCGGCCTTCCGGGTTCTTGCCGAGGGTATCGAGGTCGACACTGCAACGCAGCTCGACGATCTCGCCGGCCTCATCCTTGATCACTTCATCACAGCGGATGACGTAACCGTTGCGCAGACGCACTTCCTTCTCGGGCGCGAGACGGAAGAACTTCTTCGGCGCATCTTCCATGAAGTCATCGGCGTCGATCCACAGCTCACGGGTCAGCGGAATCTGGCGCGTGCCCATGTCGTCACGTGCCGGATGGCCGGGCACCTCGAAGACTTCCTCGTGACCTTCCGGCAGGTTGGTCAGCACCACCTTGAGCGGATTGAGCACGCACATGGCCCGCAGTGCGTTGTCTTCCAGGTCGGAACGGATGGCGTGGTGCAGCATGCCGATCTCGACCATGCCGCCATCCGCGCGGCTCACGCCGATCATGTCGCAGAACTTGCGAATGGAAGCGGCCGTGTAGCCACGACGACGCATGCCCGAGATGGTCGGCATGCGCGGGTCATCCCAGCCATCGACAACACCTTCGTCCACCAGCAGCTTCAACTTGCGCTTGGAGGTGACGGTGTAATCCAGGTTCAGACGCGCGAACTCGATCTGACGCGGCGTGACCGGTACCGGCAGGTTGGCCAGGAACCACTCATACAGCGGACGATGGTCCTCGAATTCCAGCGTACAGATGGAATGCGTCACGCCTTCCAGCGCATCGGACTGACCATGCGTGAAATCGTAGGACGGGTAGATCTTCCACTTGTCGCCGGTCTGGTGGTGGCTGGCATGGCGGATACGATAGAGGATCGGATCACGCAGATTGATGTTGGGCGCCGCCATGTCGATGCGGGCACGCAGCACCTTCTCGCTCTCGCCGAATTCGCCCTTCTTCATGCGCTCGAGCAGATCGAGGTTTTCCTCGGGGCTACGCTCACGGTAAGGGCTCGGGCGACCCGGCTCCTTCAGCGTGCCACGATATTCACGAATCTCGTCCGGCGACAGGTCATCGACATAGGCCTTGCCTTCACGCACCAGGTGCTGGGCCCAGGCATAGAGCTGGTCGAAATAATCGGAAGCGAAGCGCACCTTGCCGGCCCACTCGAAGCCCAACCATTCGACGTCTTCCTTGATGGCGTCGATATAGGCCTGCTCTTCCTTGGCCGGGTTGGTGTCATCGAAGCGCAGGTGACAATCGCCACCGAGCTGCTGCGCCAGACCGAAGTTCAGACAGATCGACTTGGCGTGCCCGATATGCAGGAAGCCGTTGGGCTCCGGCGGGAAACGCGTGACAACCTTATCGGCACGGCCGGCCTCGAGTTCTTCGCGGATCTGGTTAAGCACGAAGTTCGGGGCGCTCTGGGTCTCGGTACTCATGAAGTTTCGCTGCACCTCTGTGTGGTTCCTGGGCGTCGTATTGCGGGTCGTCATGTGGTTGAACGAACGTGCGCAAGGACAACAAGACGGATGATCGGGGCTGCATCCACGCGCCTGCCGCCCGCTCAGGCTTTCGTGTCTGGATGCAAAGCCGCTATTATAGCGCGACGCCCGCAGGCGATGCCATGAAGCCGCGCCTGCCTGACACTTGAGCAAGACAGATGACCGGGAAGCCCGAATGATCGTTCTTCACACCAACTACGGCGATATCACCCTCGAACTCAACCACGAGAAGGCCCCGAAGACCGCGGCCAACTTCGAGCAGTACGTGCGTGAAGGCCACTACAGCAATGTCCTTTTCCACCGCGTCATTCCGGGTTTCATGGTTCAGGGCGGTGGCTTTGACACCGACTTCAACCAGAAGCCGACCAATGGCGTGATCGAGAACGAAGCCGACAACGGCCTCAAGAACGACCGCGGCACCGTGGCCATGGCTCGCACCATGGACCCGCACTCCGCCAGCGCCCAGTTCTTCATCAACGTCAATGACAACGACTTCCTGAACTTCACCAGCAAGACCAGCCAGGGCTGGGGTTACTGCGTGTTCGGCAAGGTCGTCGAAGGCATGGACGTGGTCGAGAAGATCGAAGCGGTCAAGACCACCCGTCGCGACGGCCACGCCGACGTGCCGGCAGAAGACGTGATCATCACCAGCGCTGAAATCACCGAATAAGCGATTTCGCCTGATCACGCCGCAAGGCGTGCCTGCCGCCCGGCCTTGCCTCGTGATCGCGAGTGTCAGGCTGGGCGGTTTGCGTTATGAACTCCCACGGCAGTGCGCCCTTGCGATGCCCTGCTGACCGCCCACCTTCGCGGACCCCGACCATGAACACGACTGCCACCACCCTCTTCATCTCCGACCTGCACCTGCAACCCGACACGCCCGAGATCGCCCAGGGCTTCCTCGACTATCTGGCACGTCTGGCTACCTGCCAGCCTGCCGTCGAGCGTCTGTTCCTGCTGGGTGACATCTTCGAGGTCTGGGTCGGCGATGACTATCGCAACGACTTCACCGACAGCATGAGCGCTGCGCTCAAGCGCATCGCCGAGCGCGGCACCGCGATCTTCTTCATGCACGGCAATCGCGACTTCCTGGTCGGCGAGACCTTCGCGGCCGAGGCCGGCGTGACGCTGCTGCCCGACCCGAGCGTGATCGAGCTGGACGGCGAGCGCGTGTTGCTGATGCACGGCGACAGCATGTGCACCCGCGACGAGGCCTACATGAAGTTCCGCGCCATGACCCGCGACCCTCAGTGGCAGGCGCAGATTCTGGCCATGCCGCTGGAGCAGCGTCTGGCGCTGGCCCAGTCACTGCGCATGCAGTCCGGCGAGACCAACAGCGAGAAGGACGAGGCGATCATGGACGTCACGCCCGAGGAAGTGGTGCGCGAGATGCGTGAGCACGACGTGCGCACGCTGATCCATGGCCATACGCATCGCCCGGCGGTGCATGAACTCGAGATCGATGGCGAGCCGGCGCGCCGCATCGTGCTCGGCGACTGGCGCCCGACTCAGGCCTTCGACATCATCGCCCGTGGCCAGGGGCCGGAGCTGCGTGAATTTGCGCTGCCGCTGGTGGATGCGATCACCCACGGCTGATCGCTTGCACACACCAAAAAGCCCCGCTGCCGATCACGGCAGCGGGGCTTTTCTTACGCTCTCACAGTATCAGGCGCTTCGCTGCGCCAGACGCTTCGTTCAGGCCGGGGACGACGCCTTGCGGCGCGCACGCCCCTCGGCGATCTCCACCAGCTGATGCCAGCCCAGTACCGCGGGGGCATCGGCGCTCGGCAGCTCTTCCAGCAACACCTTCAGACGCTGACACCGCTCGGCATCATGGGCATCGACCAGACGCAGCCAGGTGGCAAGCCCCATGGCCTCATGGTGAGTGTTTTCCTGCTCGATGGAGTAGGACAGCCCCTGCTCGATCAGGGAGCGCACCTTCTCCAGCGGCAGGCCCTGAGCACTGCGCAGGCTCGCGACCAGATAGCTGACTTCTGACAGGTAGAAGGAATTGCGCTCCTGGGCGACCAGCAGCACCTTCTCCATGTATTCCTCAGCGGCAGCGTGCTCGCCCAGTGCCATCACGGCGTCCATGTACCACAGGTTGGGACGCTGATGACGCTCGCGCCCGGTCAGCTCCGCGAACTCGTTCATGCTCGACTGCAGCATGGACAGGCCATCGCGGTCGCCGTTCATCGCCCGCGCCCAGCCCAGCACGCCATGCGCAGCCATGTGCCACAGGTGAAGGTCCGCTGAACGCGTCACTTCCAGGGCCCGCTCGGCGCGCTGGGTCGCCAGATGGGTGTGACCCAGCTGGCGATACAGGGAGGTGGAGAACATCAGCGCCATCGCCAGCGAACCGGGCTGACCGATCTGCTCGGCCATGCGAATCGCCGCCTCGGCCTGCTGCTCGGCCTTCACGTAGTCGCAGCGCAGGCACGATGTCCAGCTCTGCAGACAGGAAGCCGCCACCTGTGGGTGATCGCTGAACGGCAGCCATTCGAGCACCATCGGATGGTTGACCGGATCGATCTCATCCAGGTGCTCGCCCGCCACACGCACGCGGCCGGCCCAGAACTCGCAGTGGGCACGCGCATAATCGGCCAGGCGACGATAGCGATCATCGGAAAGCTCTTCCGCCAGCTCGCTGAGGCCCGAGGCCAGCGCGAAGGCATCGGCGTGGGCATGGCGCTCGCTGCAGCCGACCCACAGGCCCCATTTGACGATGAAGGCCTGCTCGAGGTCCGGCTCGTCGTCCTCGACCAGCGCCGGGCTGCTGAGCAGGTTGCGTGCCTGCACGAAGCTCTCGTGGGCGATGCGTGAGCCATGGCCTTCCAGCGCGAAGCCGGACTGGCCACGTACCGTCAGCAGGCTGACTTCGCGCTCTTCCTGACCATCGACATGCTTGAGGCAGGCCAGGCCGTTGTCCGCCATCTTGAGCGCGGTGCGGTTGGCGCTGATCTTGAGCGCCTCGCGCGCCGAGAGCTCGAAGTAACGCGCGGCACGGCTGAAGTTCTGCGACTTGCGCAGGTGAACGGCGAAGTAGCCGGGGTGACGACTGATCCAGGCGGGATACTTGTCCTCGATCAGCGCGACCACCTGATGGTGAATCCGGCGCCGCACATCCCGCGGACACGACAGGTAGGCCGCTTCCTGGATCAGCTGATGGGTAAACTGGTAGTCGAATTCACTGTCGCTGCTGCAGGCCTCGATGATCTCCAGGCGCTGCATGTTCTCGATGGCGCGCTTGAGGCGGCCCTCCTCGAACTCACAGCTCTGGCGCACGAAGCTCAGCTTGAAGACACGCCCCAATACCGCGGCGGCGTGGGCGACATCGCGCCCTTCTTCCAGCTGATCGATACGACTGGAGAGCAGGCCGATCAGGCCCTTGGGCAATTCGTCGAGCTGCACCGGACGCCCTTCGCGGCGGTCCATGTCGAGACGACGGCAGATTTCCTGCAGGTAGAGCGGCACGCCATCGCAGCGCTCGATGAGCTGACTGCGCATGCGCGGACTCAGGTGCAGGCGATAGCGACGTGACAGGTGCGACAGCAGGCGCGAGACCTGCATCGGGTCCAGGCGACCCAGTGCGATGTGCTGGTCCCAGTTGAGCTTGACCGCCAGGCTGTCGCGACCGTTGTGGCTCGCGGCCAGCATGAAGCCGATGTTGATCGGCAGACGCGCCTGCAGGCCAGCCAGCACCTTGAGCGACGGCTCGTCGAGCCACTGCAGGTCATCGATCATCATCACCAGCGGGCGCAGGCTGGCTGACTTCTCGATCACCAGGTGCAGCACGCGCACGACGCGTTCGACCGTCTCGCTGGACTGGATCAGCACTTCGTCTTCGGCAGTATCTTCCGCCGTGCCGAGCACCGCATGGAAGGAGCGACGCACTTCCTCGCTGATGCCCTGCAACGCCTCGGAAGACTCGAACAGCTGCTCGACGCTTTCGCGATCGATATTGCCGTCCAGACGCCAGCGAATCAGCGCCGTGACGACACTGTAGGGCTCCAGCTGCGAGAGGCGCGTGGTCGGCATCCAGCACAGCCCGACATCTTGGCTCTGCTCCAGCTGACGGAAATTGACCATCAGGGCCGACTTGCCCATGCCGGAGTTGCCACTGACCAGCACGCTCTGGCGCAGGCCGATGCTGGCGCGGGCCAGCGCATCGCGCAGACGACGCAGCTCGCCCTCGCGACCGATCAAGGTCGGCAGCGAGGATTCGCGGGTGGCGACACTGCTGCCCAGCACCAGCGCACGCAGACGCACGCGACCGTCAGCGGCCAACAGGCGCGAGGTCAAGCGGGGCTGCAGGTCCAGTGCCGGCGGCATGTGCTGACTGGCTTCCTGGGAGATCACCAGCTCGCTGCCTTCGGCGGCGGTCATCAACTCGAGGGAATATTGCGTGACCTGACCCAGCGGGTCGGCCAGCTGACGCTCCGGCAGGTAGATGACCTGACCGGAGTGCAGGCCCGCCGACAGCGAAAAGGCCGGCGGCTTGCCTTCGCCGTCCCACAGCTTGGCGATCTCATCGGGGATCGCCTTGCTGCAGTGCTCATAGAGCGCGACCAGCTCGGCGAGCTGATGCGCCGGGCCGTGGGTGCCGAAGCATGCCAGACCCACACCACCCGTGGCGCCCGGCAGCCAGAAGCCGCCCAGGTGATGACACTGCTGCTCCAGCCAGCGCAACAGTTCGATCTGCAGCGTTAGACAGGCACGCGCCCAGACGCGGTCACGATGACTGTCCTTGACGCTCAGACGAATGGCCATGACCGACAGCTGACGGTGATCGATTTCCTCTTCGCGCAGCGGCGCGCTGTCCAGCGACAGGGTCCGTGAGATGGCGCCCTGCGGCGTCATGGCACTCATGGTCTCGCTCTTGCCATCGGACCAGTAGCGCGCCAGCTGCAGGAAGCCGGGGTCCGGCTGCTGACCGGAGAGCGCCAGCTGCTGCAGGAAGGCATTGAACTGCTCATGGGCCGCGGCCGACTGGCCGCCTTCGGCCAGCTGACGCACGAGACGCTCATGGAAGGGGCCGTAACCGGAGAAGCGGCTGACCAGCGTGCGCAGCACGTCATCGGGCAGCGGCTCGTCCGTGGCCAGCACCCGCTCGGCGAACTGGATGACGCGCTGACGCCACTCGCCACGCACCTTGATCATCCAGCGCTGGAAGTCAGGGCACTGGGTCAAGGAGAGCTCCTCGACCAGGTCGCCACGATACAGGGTGAGAATCTCCCCCAGGGTGGCGACGGAGGGCGGCGCCAGCAGCAGGCCGTTGAGCTCGTCGAGATCAAGCTCCCAGTGCTCCGGCAGCGAGAGCGCGATGGTCTGGCGCGACACCGTCAACAGGTTGTCGGCCTCTTCGCCGAGACTCTGACGCAGACAGTGCAAGGCGTGGCGAAGGTTGGTCCGTCCGGAGGACAGTCCCTGATCCGGCCAGAGCAACTCCGCCAACCCGGCACGGGAGACGGCCTGATCATGCAGCAGCAGATGCAGAAGTAGCGCCTTGACCTTGTCGTAGCTGAACTGAGTCAGCGTGTCATCACCCAACGTCAGCTGGAAATGTCCCAGCAGTGCCAGTTGAGCTTGACCAGATGTTTCCTGCGTCATGTGTCATCCATTTCAAAGTCGCGAACGAAACGCCAGCCCTGCCACGGCGCCGGTGATCCCCTGTCCTTGATCCTTGCCTTAGTCTCTCGTGCCTTGATCCATCGCGTCCCGACCCACCCTGGCCGAGGCGCGCGCTGCCCGTCGTGCGCTCGGCTGACCACTGTGGAAGCGGAAGACAGCATCGGGGGTTTCGATCAGCTCTCGTTCCACTTCACGTAGCACCGCGAGACGGGGTTCCAGTGGTTCATTGGTGTATTGCTCTGCCAACATGAGGTAATCCTCATAGTGACGTCCTTCTGACTTAACCAAAGTGCGATAGAACTTTGCAAGCTCTGGTTCCAGATACGGGATGAGGCGCGCGAAGCGCTCACACGACCTTGCCTCTATCAGGGCGCCGATCAGCAGGATGTCCACCAGGCGTTGCGGGTCTTCGTCCCTGACCTGCTGGCGCAGGGCTTCGGCATAGCGCGAGGCCTTGATATGCCGATAGACGATGCCCCGCTTCTCCATCAGCCCGACCACCTGCTCGAAGTGCAGCAGCTCTTCGCGCGCCAGCTGTGACATCTTGGTCAACAGCAGTGGCCGGTTCACGTAGCGGTACATCAGGCTCATGGCGGTGGAGGCGGCTTTCTTCTCGCACTGCGCATGATCGATCAGCAGCAGCTCCGGATTCTCAAGCGCCGCCTCGACCCAGCTCAGGGGCGTCCTGCAGGGCAGAAAGGCCAGCAGCGACGCCGGCAGCAAGGCATCGGTATCTTCATCGCTTGGCCCCTGCGACGCTGCGATCACGCGCGCCCCAGCCTCACTCTCGCCATACCGCCCAGCATGAACATCATCATGCTGCTTGCTCTGCTCAGGCGCAATCACATTGCGCTCGGTCACGTCGGTCATTGAATTCATTGTCACGTCAGTCTTTTGTCTCGCTCGCTTGCGTCTGCTGCTGACTGACAGGAGACACCTCAACGACGGAGTTCATATCATTATCGGCACGCTTTGCCGCTTCCACCATGATTTCATCGTTTATATGGGCAAAAAGCTGTTCGGGCTCAAGTTCTCGCGCATGGGCCAGTGGTGCGATGCCATATGCCGACAGGTCCTTGATGCGGGTGCGCCCGACGCGCAGCAGCTCAACGGCGCGTGACAGCGCCGACTGATCGGCACGGAAACGGATGCGATGGCGGGTCAGCTGCTCGGCCAGCATGGCGTCATCGGCGACGCGCAGCCAGCGGGCGGCGACCTGACTGCGCAGCTCGTCCAGTGCCAGCATGCGCTCGGCGCGCTGGTCACTGTCATAGCCGAACCAGGCCAGGATCTCATGATCATGACGCTGGCAGCCGCGACAGACGCTATCGCCGACCGTAGTGGAGCAGACACCTACGCAAGGAGAAAGAATACGGCTCATGTTGCCCTCGGGGGAGGCGGAAAGTGTGATTCGGGGTAACCCCCATCATACCGTGCGTACCTGAGAGCCGACAGCATCGCGCCGTCGGTGCCCAAAGGACCTCGCCTCAGCACCGCGCTGGGCGTCATCAGCGCGTCATCAGGGTTGCCGCATAGTGTTTGCTCAGCGTGATTTCCTGACAATCAGATGAAATATCAGAATGTTATGCCGCAATAGGCGACCAAAGTCTCAGCCCCCGCCACTGGGCGCTCCTTAACATTGTCGACAAAGTTGAGTAGACTCGCATTCGCCCCGTAGCGCCTGATTCGCTCGCAATAAGACGCTTGAATTACCCGCAAGAAGCCTCGAGGTGCCCCGCCCTGCGTCTTCAAGACGACTGGCCCGCGCATTTCGACACGATTACAGATGAGGGTCTCCCACGTGCTTGAAGCCTACCGTCAACAGGTTGAAGAACGCGCCCAGCAGGGCATCCCGGCAAAGCCGCTGACTGCCGAGCAGACCGCCGAGCTGGTCGAACTGCTCAAGAATCCGCAGGCCGGTGAAGAAGAGTTCATCCTCGATCTGTTCACCAATCGCATTCCCCCGGGCGTTGATGAAGCCGCTTACGTCAAGGCTGGCTTCCTGACCGCCATCGTACGTGGCGAAGCCGCTTCTCCGCTGATCGACAAGACACATGCCGTCAAGCTGCTCGGCACCATGCAGGGCGGCTACAACATCGCCACGCTGGTCGAGCTGCTGGACGACGAAAGCCTGGCCAAGGAAGCCGGCGAACAGCTCAAGCACACCCTGCTGATGTTCGACGCCTTCCACGATGTCGCTGACCGCGCCAAGGCCGGCAACGCCGTCGCCCAGGCCGTGCTGCAATCCTGGGCCGACGCCGAATGGTTCCTGTCCAAGCCGGCGCTGGCCGAGAAGATCTCGCTGGCCGTCTTCAAGGTGCCGGGCGAGACCAACACCGATGACCTGTCTCCGGCGCCTGACGCCTGGTCACGTCCGGACATCCCGCTGCACGCCAACGCGATGCTCAAGAACCCGCGTGAAGGCATCAACCCGCAGGAAGATGGCGTCGTCGGCCCGCTGGCCCAGATCGAGGAAGTGAAGGCCAAGGGCTTCCCGGTCGCCTACGTCGGTGACGTGGTCGGTACCGGTTCCTCACGCAAGTCCGCCACCAACTCCGTGCTGTGGTTCTTCGGCGACGACATCCCGTTCGTGCCCAACAAGCGCGCCGGCGGTTTCTGCATCGGCAACAAGATCGCGCCGATCTTCTTCAACACCATGGAAGATGCCGGCGCCCTGCCCATCGAGATGGACGTCGAGAAGATGGCCATGGGCGATGTCATCGACATCTACCCGTACGAAGGCAAGGTCTGCCGTCACGACACCGACGAAGTCATCTCCACCTTCTCCCTCAAGACTCAGGTCCTGCTGGACGAAGTGCGTGCTGGCGGCCGTATCCCGCTGATCATCGGTCGCGGTCTGACCGACAAGGCGCGTACCGAGCTGGGTCTGGAGGCGTCTGACGTCTTCCGCCTGCCGGAGCAGCCGAAGGACACCGGCAAGGGCTTCACCCTCGCACAGAAGATGGTCGGCAAGGCCTGCAACCTGGAAGGCGTGCGTCCGGGCATGTACTGCGAGCCGAAGATGACCACCGTCGGCTCCCAGGACACCACTGGCCCGATGACCCGCGACGAGCTGAAGGATCTGGCATGTCTGGGCTTCCAGGCCGACCTGGTGATGCAGTCCTTCTGCCACACCGCTGCCTACCCGAAGCCGGTCGACGTCGAGACTCACCACACCCTGCCCGACTTCATCATGAACCGCGGCGGCGTCTCCCTGCGTCCGGGCGACGGCATCATCCACTCGTGGCTGAACCGCATGCTGCTGCCGGACACCGTCGGCACCGGTGGTGATTCCCACACCCGCTTCCCGATGGGCATCTCCTTCCCGGCGGGTTCTGGCCTGGTGGCCTTCGCCGCCGCCACTGGCGTGATGCCGCTGGACATGCCGGAATCCATCCTGGTGCGCTTCAAGGGCGAACGTCGTCCGGGCATCACCCTGCGTGACCTGGTCCACGCCATCCCGCTGTACGCCATCAAGCAGGGCCTGCTGACCGTCGACAAGGCCAACAAGAAGAACGCCTTCTCTGGCCGCATTCTGGAAATCGAAGGTCTGGAAGATCTGACGGCCGAACAGGCATTCGAGCTCTCCGACGCCTCTGCCGAGCGTTCCGCCGCCGGTTGTACCATCACGCTGTCCGACGAGAGCGTGACCGAGTACCTGAAGTCCAACATCACCCTGCTCAAGTGGATGATCGCCAACGGTTACGGCGATGCCCGTACCATCGAGCGTCGTATCGCGGGCATGGAAGAGTGGCTGGCCAACCCGAGCCAGATGCGTGCCGACAAGGACGCGGAATACGCCGAGATCATCGAGATCGACCTCGCCGAGATCGATCAGCCGGTGCTGTGCGCGCCGAACGACCCGGACGATGCCCGTCTGCTGTCCGACGTCGCCGGCCAGAAGATCGACGAAGTCTTCATCGGCTCGTGCATGACCAACATCGGTCACTTCCGCGCCGCAGGCAAGCTGCTCGAGAAGCAGCCGGCCGGTAGCCTGAAGACCAAGCTGTGGCTGGCACCGCCGACCAAGATGGACCAGCACCAGCTGACCGAGGAAGGCTACTACGGCATCTACGGCCGTGCCGGCGCGCGCATGGAAATGCCGGGCTGCTCACTGTGCATGGGTAACCAGGCACGTGTGGCCGCCAAGTCCACCGTGGTGTCCACCTCCACGCGCAACTTCCCGAACCGTCTGGGCGACGGCGCCAACGTCTTCCTGGCCTCTGCCGAGCTTGCGGCCATCGCGGCCGTGGTCGGTCGTCTGCCGACCGTCGAGGAATATCAGGGCTACATGGGCGAATTCGATGCCATGGCGGGCGAGATCTATCGCTACCTGAACTTCCATGAGATCGAAGAGTTCCAGAACGCCGCTTCCAACGTGATTCCGGTCACCCAGGAAGCCTGATCAGGCGGGGAGTCATGCGCCACTGCATGACTCCCCTCTGACAGCAGCATTGGCGTCATGCCAACTGGCGTCATGCCAGACAACGAAACGGGCCGCCCCTCAAGGGACGGCCCGTTTTTTCATGCCTGCGACAAGCTCAGTAGGCGCAAGCGCCCTGCCTCAGAACTTGTAGCCGACCGAGGCGGTGAAGGCATCCACCTGATAATCGCTGTCGAAGTCATAGCGCTCGTACTCGGCACGGATCAGGAACGGGTCCAGATTGACCTGTGCACCGGCACCATAGACCGGATCAAAGCCGTCGTTGTCCTTCAGATCGACACTGGAATTGCCCAGATTGCCATCGACATCGGTTTCCCACTTGGCCATCCCCGCCTTGGCGAACAGCGAGAAGTACTGACCGATGGGCAGGATACCCACCACGTTGACACCGTAGGCCTTGGACTCGAGATCGGTATTGCTGAAGTCATTGCCCTTGAGCTGGACAGTCCCCAGGTCGGTGTAGAAGGCCTCAGTGGCGAAGTACGGATTGTACTGATAGCCCACGAAGGCCTTGTAGACGTTGTCGTCATCATCGACATCGAAGTCATCGCTGCCGGATTCGATGAAGTCACCGGCCTCATCGGAATCATCGTTCTCAAGGCTGGAGAAGCCGGTACCGGCACCGATGTAGAGCCCTTCGTTGGCATTGCCTGCCGCCTGAGCGTGACCACTGAGCGCCAGAGCGAGAGCGGCGAAGGAAACGGTAGCCAACGGGGCGGCCAGAAGACGTGACTTGCTCATGTATTGCTCCTTGATCCAATGGGCGGCACAGGCAGCTGCCGGCCAGGTACTGACGGCAAGACCGCGCCTGTCATGGGTTGCAGGAGCATCGTGGTAGATATAGAACAGTGTTTCAAGAGTGGCGTTTTGACTACTTGTCACGTCGCCAGTCAGCAACATGTCCTCATGACCTTCCCGCTCCCCCCGCTTGCGCGTGCCCGAGGCCCGCTTAGCCCTTCGCACAGATGCAAAGCC
>NZ_CFDJES010000011.1:14488-15783 GCF_983723665.1 Cobetia sp.
CGCGCGAAGCGGTCCACCACGGCGGCGCAGGCAGCGTCACCGGTGATGTTGAGCGCGGTGCGCGTCATGTCGAAGATACGATCCAGCGCGAACAGCAGCGGCAGGCCTTCGATGGGGATACCGGCCGCCAGCAGCACGGCGACCACCAGGAACGACGGCCCCGGCACACCGGCCTGACCGATGGCACCCAGAGTCGCGGTGAACACGATGGCGGCGTAGGCGGAGAAGCCGAGGTCGACATTGAAGACCTGGGCGAAGAACATCGCCACCAGCCCGTAATAGATGGCATTGCCGCTCATGTTGATGGTCGCGCCCAGCGGCAGCACGAAGGCAGAGGTGGCGTTCTTGAGGCCCAGCTCCTTCTCGCAGACTTCCATGTTGACCGGCAGGGTCGCCATGGAGGACGCCGTGGACAGCGCGACGGCCTGCGGCTTCTTCATCGCGGACATGAAGCGGCCCAGCGGCACGTCAGAGCCGAACTTGACCACCAGCGGGTAGAACACGAAGCCGTAGATGAGGATGGCGCCCATGTAAACGAGGAACAGCTTCATCACCAGCGTCAGTACATCGAAGCCGAAGGTGCCGACGGCGTCCGCCATCAGGCCGAAGACGCCGATCGGCGCGATCAGCATCACCACGTTGATCATCCACACGAAGGCTTCGATGACGGTGTTCAGGCCTTCGATCAGCGGCTTGCCACGCTCACCGGTCTTGGACAGGCCAATGCCGAGGAACAGGCAGAACACCAGAATCTGCAGGATATTGGCATCGGTGAGTGCCCCGAAGATATTGGTCGGCACCATGCCCAGAATGGTGTCCATCACGCCCGGCACGCTGCCCTTGTCAGCGTAGGCATTGGAGAACATGCCCTTGGCGCTTTCCAGGTCCACTCCGCTGCCCGGCTGGAAGACATGCCCCATCACCAGCGCCAGCATCACGGCCACGGCAGAGGTCAGCATGAAGAAGGCGAAGGTGGAGATACCGATCTTGCCGGCAGAAGGGCTGTCGCCCAGATTGGCGGCTCCCGACACGATGGAGACCGCGATCAGCGGCACGACCAGCATCTTGATCAGGTGAATGAACAGCTCACCCAGTGGCGCGAACATCGAGGCGTCTTCGCCCATGTACGCCCCGACACCTGCACCCAGGATCATGGCGATGACTACCTGGACGCCGATGTTTTTCCATAAAGACTGTTTCACGTTACGACTACCTTGGATTGTGTCTGAAAGGTCGGTTGTTGCGTGCCACCGCAGTGCTGGCTACCGGTGAGGCCTGCCGTCATAGTCACCATG
>NZ_CFDJES010000011.1:15883-20134 GCF_983723665.1 Cobetia sp.
CACCATGGATATTGTGGTCAGCGGGGTGGCTGGGATTATAAATGACTGCCTTTTTTACATAAGGTAGAAAGATAATCATTTAGTCGCGCAATCGAGATCATTTTGTTGCTATTTGTTACCAACTGACGTCTTTGTGCGGCTTTCCCCCCCATTGGTCTAACACCTGAACTGACCAATCATTCAGGTTTCAGGCACGAAACGAAAAGCGCCCACCGCACATTGAGTGCGATGGGCGCCCTGGGTGACAACGACCGTCTGCGCCTCAGCGCGTCAGGTCACCATCCTGGGAAGCCTGGGTTACACCAGCTCCTTGTCCGCCAGCATGAACCAGGTTTCCAGCACGGAATCCGGGTTGAGGGAGACGCTGTCGATGCCCTCTTCCATCAGCCACTTGGCCAGCTCCGGATGGTCCGACGGGCCCTGACCACAGATGCCGACGTACTTGCCCTGCGCCTTGCAGGCACGGATCGCCATCGACATCAGCTGCTTGACCGCCGGGTTACGCTCATCGAAGAGGTGAGCGACGATGCCGGAGTCGCGATCCAGCCCCAGGGTCAGCTGGGTCAGGTCGTTGGAGCCGATGGAGAAGCCATCGAAGTGCTCGAGGAACTGATCCGCCAGCAGCGCGTTGGTCGGCAGCTCGCACATCATGATGACGCGCAGGCCGTTCTCGCCACGCACCAGACCATTCTCGCCCAGCAGCTTGATGACCTGCTCCGCCTCGCCGGTGGTACGCACGAAGGGCACCATGATCTCGACGTTGGTCAGCCCCATCTCGTCACGCACGCGCTTGAGGGCGCGGCATTCCAGATCGAAGCAGTCGCGGAAGGTATCGGACACGTAGCGCGAGGCGCCACGGAAGCCCAGCATCGGGTTCTCTTCGCCCGGCTCGTACATCTTGCCGCCGATCAGGTTCTCGTACTCGTTGGACTTGAAGTCCGACATGCGCACGATGACCTTCTGCGGATGGAAGGCGGCTGCCAGGGTGGAGATGCCCTCGACCAGCTTGTCGACGTAGAAGTCGACCGGGCTTGCGTAGCCGGCGGTGCGCGCATCGATGGTCTGCTGCAGATCGATGGGCAGGGTGGCGTAGTCGAGCAGCGCCTTGGGGTGCACGCCGATCATGCGGTTGATGATGAACTCGAGACGCGCCAGGCCCACGCCGGCATTCGGCAGACGCGAGAAGCTGAAGGCGCGGTCCGGGTTGCCGACGTTCATCATGATCTTGAACGGAATCTCCGGCATCTCGTTGACGCTGGTGACGGTGCGATCGAAGTTGAGGATACCGTCATAGACGTGACCGGTATCGCCTTCGGCGCAGGAGACCGTCACTTCGCGGCCTTCGGCCAGCACCGAGGTCGCGTCGCCACAGCCGACCACGGCCGGAATGCCCAGCTCACGCGCGATGATCGCCGCGTGGCAGGTACGTCCGCCACGGTTGGTGACGATGGCGGAGGCGCGCTTCATGACCGGCTCCCAGTCCGGATCGGTCATGTCGGTGACCAGCACGTCGCCGACCTGCACCTTGTCCATCTGCTCCGGGTTGTCGATCACGCGCACCGCGCCTTGGCCGATACGCTGGCCGATGGCACGTCCGGTGACCAGAGTGCGGCCCTTCTCGCGCAGCTGGAAGCGCTCGAGGTTGCCGCCCTCTTCCTGGCTGACGACCGTTTCCGGACGCGCCTGGACGATGTAGAGCTTGCCGTCGTCGCCATCACGCGCCCATTCGATGTCCATCGGACGCTGGTAGTGCTTCTCGATGATCATGGCCTGGCGCGCCAGTGCCTCGACATCGGCATCGCTGATGCAGAAACGGTGACGGTCCGGCACCGGCACGTCGACGGTCTCGACGGAGCGACCCGCACTAGTGTCGTCGGTGTAGACCATCTTGATCAGCTTGGAGCCCAGGTTGCGGCGCAGTACCGCCGGGCGGCCGGCGGCCAGCGTGGTCTTGTGGACGTAGAACTCGTCAGGATTGACCGCGCCCTGCACCACGGTCTCGCCCAGGCCCCAGGAGCCGGTGACGAAGACGGCGTCGCGGTAGCCGGATTCGGTGTCCAGGGTGAACATCACGCCGGAAGCGGCCGTCTCGGAGCGCACCATCTTCTGTACGCCGGCAGACAGCGCGACCAGTGAGTGATCGAAGCCCTTGTGCACGCGGTAGGAGATGGCGCGGTCGTTGAACAGTGACGCGAACACCTCGTGAACCGCACGCTTGATGTTGTCGAAGCCTTCGATGTTGAGGAAGGTTTCCTGCTGACCGGCGAAGGAGGCATCCGGCAGATCTTCCGCGGTGGCGGAGGAGCGCACGGCGACCTTCAGGTTCGGGTGCCTGGCCTGAAGCTCGGCATAGGCACGTTCCATCTCGGCTTCGAAGGCCGGCGGCAGCGGCGTGTCGATGATCCACTGACGAATCTCGGCACCGACGCGCGCCAGTTCGACCACGTCGTCCACATCGAGGGCATCGAGGGCGGCATTGATACGCTTGTCGAGGCCTTCGTGGGCCAGAAACTCGCGATAGGCATAGGAGGTAGTCGCAAAGCCGCCGGGCACGGTGACACCGGCATCGGCCAGATTGGAGATCATCTCACCGAGCGAGGCGTTCTTGCCGCCAACGCGATCAACATCGTTCATGCCGAGCTGATCGAAATCGACGACGTATTCGGATGTGGCTTGCTGTGACAAGGGAACCCCCTGGTACCAATGGATGGAAACGAATGACCGATGGAGGACGATGAACCGCCTTCCGTTCAGCAATGACGCCACCCTAACAAGCTCTCTCTAGTATTAGCCATTGGTCTAACCGGCTAGTCAGTGGAGGAGGACTACAACCCTGAGCCTGTTTCAGACGTTCTGTCGCCATCGTCGGCGAACATGTCGACAAGCCAGAAACGGCCGCTACAGGAATGTAGTCATGAGGCGCTTTTGTAGAGAACGGGAACACGGGATTTCTCATATCGCGCCACTGGCCCTGTGCCGGATATTGCAAGCTCGACAGTGAACACCGACACTTGGGGTCTTCACGGGGCAACAGCCTGAGCGGGCTGGTGTCTTCGATTCGTTCTTCACGAGTGCCCGTCATGACCCGAACCGCCTTCTTCATTTCCGATGGCACCGGCATCACCGCCGAGACACTGGGACGCAGTCTGCTCGCCCAGTTCGAGAATACCGACATCCGCATGGTGACCAAGCCCTACATCGATTCGGCCGAAAAGGCGACGGCACTGGTCAAGGCCATCGAGAGCGCGCATGCCAATGACGGCGAGCGCCCGATCATCATCGACACCATCGTCGACCAGAACATCCGCGACATCATCTCCGAATCCTCCGGCTTCAAGGTCGACATCTTCTCGACCTTCCTCAAGCCGCTGGAAGAGGAACTGGACACCCACTCGTCCTACAGCGTCGGCAAGACCCACTCCATCGGGCAGGACGACGTCTACATGAATCGCATCGATTCGGTGCATTTCGCCCTCGACAACGATGATGGCGCGCGCACGCATCAATACGACAAGGCCGACGTCATCCTCATCGGCGTCTCACGCTGCGGCAAGACCCCGACCTCGCTGTATCTGGCGCTGCAGTTCGGTATCCGCGCGGCCAACTACCCGCTGACCGAGGATGACCTGGACGAGTCCGGCACCCTCAAGATGCCCGCCTCACTGGCGCAATATCGTCACAAGCTGTTCGGGCTGACCATCGACCCGCGTCGTCTGGCCGCCATCCGTACCGAGCGTCGCCCCAACAGCCGCTACTGCTCGATCGACCAGTGTCTGCAGGAAGTCGAGCAGACCGAGGCACTCTTCCGCCGCTCCAAGGTGCCCTACATCGATACCACGCGTTTCTCGATCGAAGAGATCTCGACACGCATGATCGCCGAGACCGGCCTGGCACGCCGCTTCTCACCGCGCTGACCCGACGCCAGATCATCACAAGTCGAACACAACAACACACGTCGACCACGACGACAGACATCGACCACAACAACACCGCTACTCACCCAGGAAATCCTCCCATGTTCAACACCAACCACTACTTCGACGGCCAGGTGGCCTCCATCGCCTTCCAGAGCGCAGACCTTCCTGCCACGGTCGGCGTGATGGCCATCGGCGAATTCGTGTTCGCCACCAGCCAACGCGAATACATGACCCTGATCAGCGGCGACATGCAGGTACTGCTGCCGGGCGCGGAAGAGTGGTATCAGCTCGCCGCCGGTGAAAGCTTCATCGTCGAAGCCAACCAGAGCTTCGA
>NZ_CFDJES010000011.1:20234-28117 GCF_983723665.1 Cobetia sp.
CTCAGGCGCGCTGCCTGAGGACCGAACGCAGCGCCAGATAACTGATGCCGCCCATCAACAGGTAACTTGTCGCCACCCCGGCAAAGATGCCGATCACGCCATACAGGGCGCCACCAAGCCAGGCCAGCGGCACCAGCAAGGCGAACAGACGCACCAGCGAGAGCATCATCGCGCGGCGCGGCTTGTGCAGCGCATTGAGGCTGGAATTGGCGAGAATGATCACGCCCTGGGCCCCGAGGGCGGCGGGTATCAGCCACAGATAGGTGCTGACCAGTCCCGCGACCTCCTGACTCTCGGCGAAGCGCGCCGCGATCCACTCTCCGCCCAGCCCGAGCCCCAACCAGACCACCAGCTGCCAGACGAGAATGAAGGCCAGCACGCCGTGGATGGCGCGCCACACGCGCCTCTGCTGCCCGGCACCGTCGTTCTGGCTGATGAAGGGCGACAGCGTCATGGACAGCGCCAGCACCAGAATCAGCGCCAGCGACTCGATGCGTGAGCCGATGCCGTACGCCGCCACCGCTGCGTGACCATGCTGACTGACGATACGCGTGACCAGCGCGGTGGCAATCGGCGTCATCACGCTGGTCAGCGCGGCAGGCAGGCCGATCGCCCCGACCTCGCGCCATGACGTCACCAGCCGCGTCACGCTCAGGTGACGAAAATCGAGTCGCGCGCGCAGCAGTGGCAATGCCAGCAAGCCCAGCGTCATCGCCAGCCATGACAGCACCGTGGCCAGCGCCGCGCCCGCCACGCCCATGCCCTGCCAGTCACCGATGCCGAAGATCAGCAGCGGGTCGAGCAGCGCATTGAGCACCCCCGCCGCCGCCATCACCAGCGAGGGCACCAGCGTATTGCCCTCGGCGCGCAGCACGCTGCCCAGCACACGCGGCAGCAACACGAAGGGCGCGCCGAAATACCACACCTGCATGTAATCGCGGATATGCGGCATCAGGGTGTCATCGGCCCCCAGCAGCCCGAACAGCGGCTCGATGCTGGCAAGCCCCAGCACCAGCATCACCAGCCCCAGCAGCAGCCCCAGCAGACTGGAATCCGTGGTGCGCGCCTTGACGGTCTCGAGCTCGCCTCGCCCCAGCCGGCGCCCCACCACCGCGGTGGTGCCGATGGACAGACCGATGGCGATGCTGATCACGCCGAAGGTGACCGGGAAGGTCATGGTCACCGCCGCCAGCTCCGGCGTGCCCAGCTGGGCGATGAACCAGGCATCCACCAGGTTGAACAGCATCATGGTGACGATGCCGCCGATCACCGGCCCCGTCATGCGCGCCAGCGTCGAGGCGATCGGGTCACGCACCAGATCGCGCGTGCCACGCCGAGACGAGGCACGTCTGGGGGTGGCAGGGGTATCAGGGTCAGACATACAGGCTCCGGACAGAAAACGACCCCGACCGGCGAGGCGCCAGCGGGGCCGAACAGTGTAAAGCATCAGCGTGTCAGGTGAGGGGCAACGCCGGATCGCGCCGAGCCTCCCCGCGCTGCATCAGTTGCCCTGCATGAAGGGCGAGACGACCTCTCCGCCCGCCTCACGCCAGGCCGCGAAGCCGCCCCCCAGATGGGCCACCGGCCCGAAGCCCATGTCCTTGAGCGACTTGGTGGCCAGCGCCGAGCGCAGCCCGCCGGCACAGAACAGCACATAGCGCCCCTCGCGTGCGAAGTCGGCGCGGTGATAGGGCGAGGCCGGGTCGACCCAGAACTCCAGCATGCCGCGCGGCGCGTGGATGGCGCCGGGGATGCGCCCTTCCCGCTCCAGCTCACGCACATCGCGGATGTCCACCAGCGTCAGCGGCGTGCCGCCGGCGCGGGCCTCTTCCAGCGCCTCGCGCAGCTCGCGGGGCGACAGGGTCTCGATCTCCGTCTCGGCGGCGGCCACCAGCTCACTGACCGGTCGAATCATGGGGTGCTCCTTGCAGATGATGTTGTCCTCGGGGTGCATGTCAGCGGCTGACTGCGTGACAGCTCACGCATCCGCCTCGCCACAGCGATAGAAGCGCTGGATGCTCGAGAAATCGAGGCGCCCTGCGCCCTGGGCGGCATGCTGGACGAACAGATTACGCGCCTGGGAGCCCATTGGCACCGCCGATTTCGAGCCCAGCGCCATCTCCCAGGCAAGGCCAAGATCCTTGGTCATCAGATCGACCAGGAAACCGCCCTGATAATCATTGGAGGCCGGCGCGGCTTCCATCACGCCGGGCCAGGGATTGTAGACGTTGAGCGCCCAGTTGCCGCCGGATGACTGCTTCATCACCTCCGAGAGCACGGCCGGGTCCAGCCCGTTCTTGACCCCCAGCGCCAGCGCCTCGGCGGTGCCGCTCATCAGGATGCCCAGCAGCATGTTGTTGCAGATCTTGGCGACCTGGCCGCTGCCGGCCGGGCCGGCATGGAACAGATTCTTGCCCATCACTTCCAGCAGCGGCACGGCACGCGCATAGCCGTCCGCCTCACCGCCGACGATGAAGCTCAGCGTACCGGCACGTGCACCCCCGACCCCGCCGGACACCGGAGCATCCATGAAGGTGATGCCACGCTCGGCGGCGTGGCGCGCGACCAGACGGGCGTCATCCGGCGCGATGGTCGAGGCGTCGATCACCAGCACCGAGGCGTCGAGCGCGGCCAGGAGGCCACCCGCACCGTCCTCCTTGTCACCCAGATAGAGCTTTCGCACGTGCTGACCGGCCGGCAGCATGCTGATCAACACCTCGACACCCTCGACGACCTCTCCGGGAGATGCCGCACGGGTGGCGCCCGCCTCGACCAGCTCGCTCATGGCCGACTCGACCAGATCGAAGACCCTTACCGCATGGCCAGCCTTGACCAGATTGAGCGCCATGGGCCCGCCCATGTTGCCGAGT
The DNA here is from genome assembly GCF_983723665.1 of Cobetia sp. Classification (NCBI taxonomy): domain Bacteria; kingdom Pseudomonadati; phylum Pseudomonadota; class Gammaproteobacteria; order Oceanospirillales; family Halomonadaceae; genus Cobetia; species Cobetia sp. The sequence goes on from NZ_CFDJES010000011.1 coordinate 23,105, forward strand.
CCGATGAAACCGATGGATGTCATGGCAATGCTTCCTTGTGAACAGATTCTTGTTGTCATTGGCGTCCGGCGGCATGGCCGCGCCTGCCGCCGGTGCTGAAAAGCGCGCTCAGAGGTCCATCAGCGGATGCTCATCCTCTTCCCACAGCGGCGCGAAGAAGCCGTCGATGTATTCCTCGGAGACCTGGGCGATCGAGGCATAGGCCCACTGCGGCTGCTTGTCCTTGTCGATCAGCAGGGCGCGCACCCCTTCGGCAAGCTCGGTGCCCATGCAGCAGCGCACCGACAGGGTCAGCTCGTCACGGAAGGCCTCCGCCAGCGAGGAGTGGCGATGGCGCCCCAGCATGCGAAACACCAGATGCGGTGAACTGGGGCAGCCGGCCAGCAGGCGCTCGCGGTTGGCGCTCAGCCACGCATTGCAGTCACTGCGCGCCTGGGGATCATCGATGATTCGTTGGCAGGCCTTCTGCACTTCGCGCCCGGCGACCAGCTGCTGAAGGTGATCGAAGAGCGGCAGCACCTGCCCCGGCGGTGCCAGCTCACGGCGCTCGAACTCGCTCAGCACCTGGCTCAGATGACGCGACGGATGACGGCCGAATTCTCCCTCGCACAGCGCCTGCTTGAGCGCCTCGCGCTGCTCATCGGGAATCAGGCGTGTCGCAAGCCCCAGATCCAGCGCATCGCGGGCATTCAGCTGCGCACCGGTCGCGCCGAGATATTCTCCGATGCCACGCGGCAGGCGATTGAGCAGCCAGCTGGCACCGACATCCGGGTACAGACCGATGCTGACTTCCGGCATCGCCAGTCGCGAACTCTCGGTGACCACACGCTCACAGCCGCCGGCGAACAGCCCCATGCCGCCGCCCATCACGATGCCGCCACCCCAGACCAGCAGCGGCTTGGGGAAGGTATGCAGGCGGTGATCGAGCCGGTATTCGGCGGTGAAGTAGCGGGTGGCGAAGAAATCATCCAGCGCCTCGAGGGGGTCTGCGCCTTCGTTGGCAGGCGCCGTGGTCATCGCCTGATAGAGCGCCACGATATCGCCACCGGCACACAGCGCACGCTCGCCGGCGCCTTCCAGCCACACCATGGCGATGCTGCTGTCCAGCTCCCAGGCATCCAGCTGTGCCTCGATGCGCTCGATCATGGCCAGCGACAGCGCATTCAGCGAACGCGGCGCGTTCAGGCGCACGATTCCCAGCTGCTTGCCGTCGCGGGCGCGCCGCGTCTCGAACACCACGGGCGCCTCGACATCGGTCGCGGCCTTGGCGGTGACACCTTCTATCTGGCTCATGAGCGCCCTCCTCCCTTCACCTCTTCCTGACGCGAGACCCACTGCGGGGCGCGCTTCTCGAGGAAGGCGCTCACGCCTTCCTTCTGGTTGGGGTCATCGAACAGCTCGACGAACAGCTCGCGCTCCATGCGCAGGCCATCGCTCATGCCGCGATGGCGCGACGACATGATCAACGCCTTGCAGCGTGCCACGGCGCTCGGGCTCTGGTTGGCGACGCTCTCGGCGATCGCCAGCGCGCGCTCGAAGCTCTGGCCGGTCTCGACCACCTCTTCCGCCAGCCCGATGCGACCGGCGGTCTCGGCATCCACCTGTTCACCACACAGGATCATGCGCTTGGCCCAGCCTTCGCCGACCAGCCACGGCAGGTGCTGGGTGCCGCCCGCACACGGCAACAGCCCCACCTTGGCCTCCGGCAGTGCCAGCCTGGCCTGCCGCTCGACGATACGCATGTCACAGGCCAGCGCGCACTCGAGCCCGCCGCCCATCGCGTAGCCGTTGACGGCGGCGATCGTCACGCCCGGGAAGTTGGCCAGCCGCTCGAAGGCCAGCCCGAAACGACGCGCCATGGTGGCGGCGACGCCCTTGTCACCATCGGCGAAGGTCTTGAGATCGGCGCCGGCGGAGAAGAACTTGTCGCCCTCACCGGTGATCACCACCGCACTCACGCTGCCATCGCCCTCCAGCTCGTCGAGCAGCTGCTCCAGCTCGATCAAGGACGCTTCCGTCCAGGTGTTGGCCGGCGGGTTGTTGATGGTGACCCGGGCGATATGACGATCCTTCTCGAGAACGAGGCATGGCCCTTGACTGGATGACATCATGTAACTCCCTGAAAGATGGTAACCAATGACGAATTGAAGTGGAGGCGGCGTTACGCCAGCGACTCGATCATGCCCGGCGTCAGAAGACGCCGCGCGATGATCAGACGCATGATCTCGTTGGTGCCTTCCAGAATCTGGTGCACACGGGTGTCACGCACCAGCCGCTCCAACGGGTACTCGCGGATATAACCGTAGCCGCCATGCAGCTGGAGTGCCTGATTGCAGACCTCGAAGCCCATGTCGGTGGCGAAGCGCTTGGCCATCGCACAGTGGGCGCTGGCCTCGGCGTCGCCCTCATCGAGCTTGAAGGCCGCCAGCCGCACCAGGGTGCGCGCCGCGGTCAGTTCGGTGGCCATGTCGGCCAGCTTGAACTGCAGGGCCTGGAACTGGGCCAGCTCGCGCCCGAACTGCTTGCGCTCGCCGAGATAATCCCGCGACAGCTCCAGCGCCTTCTGGGCCGCACCCAGTGAGCAGGTGGCGATGTTGATGCGACCGCCATCCAGCGCCTTCATCGCGAAGCGGAAGCCCTCGCCCTCCTCGCCCAGACGATTGGCCGCCGCAACCCGCACGCGATCGAAGCTCACCAGCCGGGTCGGCTGGCTGTTCCAGCCCATCTTGTCTTCCTTCTTGCCGTAGCTGATGCCCTCGGCGTCAGCCGGCACCACGAAGGCCGAGATACCCGCCGCGCCGCTGTCCGGCTCGCCGGTGCGCGCCATCACCACCAGCACGTCCGTGGCGCCGGCACCGGAGATGAACATCTTGGAGCCACTCAGATAGTAGTCATCGCCCTCGCGCTCGGCGCGGGTGCGCAGGCTGGCGGCGTCACTGCCGCTGCCCGGCTCGGTCAGGCAGTAGGAGCCGAGCTTGTCGCCTGCCACCATCGCCGGCACCCACTGCTCGCGGCAGCTGTCCGTGGCGAAACTGGCGATCATCCAGCCCACCATGTTGTGGATGGTGATGTAGGCGGTGGTCGAGATGCAGCCGGTCGCCAGCTGCTCGAGAATGATGGAGCTGTCGAGGCGTGGCAGGCCAAGGCCGCCGTGCTCCTCGGGGACGTAAAGCCCCATGAAACCGGCCTCGCCCGCCTTGCGAAGTGTCTCGATGGGGAAGTGGGCCGTGGCGTCCCACTCGGCGGCATGCGGGGCAAGCTCGGCATCCGCGAAGGCACGCGCCCCCTCCTGGAGGGCACGCTGGTCATCGGTCAGCGAAAAGTTCATGCAGCTGCCTCCTGTTGTCCTTGTTCTGTCGGCCCGGGTCTATCGCCCGGGCCTGTCAAAGCGGCTCAGCGCATCTGAGGAGCCATCAGCGCATCTGAAGAGCCCTCAGCGGTCTTGTGAAGAGAGCCCTCAGCGCATCTGGATCGAGAAGTTGGGCTGATTGCCCTCGGCCGGCGCATCGTCGAACCAGCGCGCCGTCACCGTCTTGGTCTCGGTATAGAAGCGCACCGCCTGCTTGCCATAGGCATGCAGATCGCCGAAGAAGCTGCCGCGCCAGCCGGTGAAGGAGAAGAACGGCAGCGGCACCGGAATCGGCACGTTGATGCCGACCTGACCGACCGCGATCTCGTTCTGGAAGCGCCGCGCCGCGCCGCCGGAGCGCGTGAAGATGGAGGTGCCGTTGCCGTAGGGGTTGTTGTTGATCAGCTCGATGGCCTCGGACAGGTCCGCCGCCTCCATGCAGCACAGCACCGGCCCGAAGATTTCCTCGCGATAGAGCACCATCTCCGGCGTCACCTTGGAGAACAGACACGGCCCCAGCCAGTTGCCATCGGGATAGCCCGCCACCGAGACGCCGCGACCATCCAGCAGCAGCTCGGCACCTTCCTGCTCGCCCTGCTGGATCCAGCCGGTCACGCGCTCCAGCGCCTGCGGCGAGATCAGCGGCCCGTAGCTGGCGCCCTTGTCATCCCAGGCGCCCGGGCGCACCTCGGCCAGGGCGTCGCGCACGCGCTCGATCAAGGCCTTCGAATCACCGACGAAGACCGCCACCGAGATCGCCATGCAGCGCTGACCCGCCGCGCCGACACTGGCACCGACCAGCGCGTTGACCACCTGGTCGGCCGGGGCGTCCGGCATGATCACCATGTGGTTCTTGGCCCCGGCGAAGCACTGGGCGCGCTTGAGGTTGTCAGTGGCGGTGCGATAGATGTGCTGACCCACCGGTACCGAGCCGACGAAGCTGACGGTGCGCGGAATCTCGTGGGCGAGCAGATGATTGACCTGATCGCGCCCGCCCTGCACCACGGTCAGGATGCCCTCGGGGGCACCCGCTTCCATGAACAGCTCCGCCAGCCGCAGCGTGGTCAGCGGCACCTGCTCGGACGGCTTGAGCACGAAGGCATTGCCACAGGCGATGGACAGCGGGAACATCCACAGCGGTATCATGGCGGGGAAGTTGAACGGCGTGATCCCAAGGCAGACACCCAGCGACTGGGTCACGGAATAGCTGTCGATGCCGGTGGCGACGTTCTCCACCGTCTCGCCCATCAGCAGGCTGGGAATGTTGGCGGCGTGCTCGACCACCTCGATGCCGCGCCACACATCGCCCTTGGCGTCCTCGAAGGTCTTGCCCAGCTCGTGGGAGATGATCTCGGCCAGCTCGTCATGATGCTGCTTGAGCAGATGCTGATAGCTGAGCATCAGGCGGGCACGGGTCGGCACCGGCGTGTTGCGCCAGCGCTGGAAGGCCTGCTCGGCGTGGTCCAGCGCTTCATCCAGCTCACTCAGCGGTGACAGGGGCACGCGGGCGATCTCGCCGTTGGTGGCCGGGTTGGTGACGCTCAGGTGCTGATCGGCGCGACTTTCGACAAACTGACCATTGATCAGCTGAGGCAGCACCAGCGGCGCGCTGTCACCGGCGACCACGGCGCGCAGGCGTGACAGCAGATCCAGTGAACCGGTAG
>NZ_CFDJES010000011.1:28217-30023 GCF_983723665.1 Cobetia sp.
AGTAGAGGGCGTGAGAGACGTCGAAGACATGGCGTGGCATTCCTGTGGCTGTTGTTATTGGGAGGAAGACAGTGTGTCAACAGAGCCGAAGTCGTCAGGCGAGCCGCCTTGCAGAGCTGAAGACGTTCTGCAGAACCAGGCCGTCCTGCAGAAAACGGCAAGCCGAGACTGTGATCTGATTCAACCTAGCATCTGCTTGGTTGGCTGCAAATACTATTACCCTTTACGTTAACGTAAACAATGCTAGTCTGTAGAAAATTCACGGCCAGACGCCGCTGGCACCCACTGCGCCAAGGAGCATTCCCCTCTCCTTGGCGCGCACAGCATCCGGAGCGGCAGCGCCCATGACAGATACGATGATGACCCCAAGTCCTGACCCCAAATCCCGGGCAACGCCTGATGGCGCGACACACGATACCGGTGTGGAGTCCCTGCTGAGCACCACCAGCACCAGCGACGCCATCCGTCCGACCCAGCGCACCTGGAGCATCGGCGAGCTGGCACGGCATTTCGACGTGACCACGCGCACCATCCGCTTCTACGAGCAGGAAGGTCTGCTGCACCCGGAGCGGCGCGGTCAGACGCGCGTCTATCGCGACAAGGACCGCGTGCGTCTCAAGCTGACCCTGCGCGGCAAGCGACTGGGCTTCTCGCTGGCCGAGATTCGTGAAGTGGTCGACCTCTACGACGCCGCCGACGGCGGTGGCGAGAAGCAGCTCACCCGCCTGCTTGGCATCCTGAGCGAAAAGCGTGAGGGCCTTGAGCGACAGCTGCGCGATCTCACCGCCATGCAGCGCGAGCTGGATGACGTCGAGACACGTGCCCGCGAAGCCCTCGCCCGCCTGGCCGGCGACAGCGAGAGCTGATTGGAATCAACAACGCCAGAACCCACTCGCGCCAGCAGCAGCTATATAACTGCCGGCTACACAAGTGACAGCGACTAGACTGACTGTAGATAACTGTCTGTCGAAAACTGACCAGCGCCTCGCGAGTGCGGGCGACAGCAGACTGCCGGAGAGCAGCGCGTCGCCCGCTGATCACGCGACTCATGACAAGACGACAGCACGACCAGACGACAAAAACGAAAAGAACGAAAAGAACGACAACACTGCGTCACCGCCTCCCTGAGGCGGCTCCCCCTGACAAGCCTTGCCTCACCAATAACAACCAAGGACACAGGAAAGCACCATGTCACAGGACGCCATCGCCACACGCCAGCCTGCCAGCGAAATGGCACACGCAAGCCAATCAGCCAGCTATCTCAGCGCTACCTCCGACACCCCACTGATGGGAGAAACCATCGGGGATTGCCTCGACCGCATCTGCGCGCGCTGGCCCGAGCGCGATGCCCTGATCAGTCGCCATCAGGGACTGCGCTACACCTGGGCCGAACTGCACGCAGAGGTCGAGCGCGTGGCGCGCGGCCTGCTGGCGATGGGCATCGAGCGCGGCGACCGCGTCGGCATCTGGGCGCCCAATCGCGCCGAATGGACGCTGATCCAGTACGCCACCGCCAAGATCGGTGTGGTGCTGGTCAATCTCAACCCGAGTTACCGCGGCCATGAACTGGCCTACGCCCTCAAGCAATCCGGTGCGGCGACGCTGATCTTCCAGTCTCGCTTCAAGGCGTCCGACTATGTGGCGATCCTCGAGGAGCTGTTCCCTGAGGCCAGGGAGGCCCGCGGCCGTGATGGCATTCACAATGGCGCGCTGCCGGACCTCAGGCGCCTGATCTGCTTCGAGGCCGAGGATGCCCTGCCCGGCATGCTCAACTGGCAGGATGTGCTCAGCGGTGCCGATAGCGTC
>NZ_CFDJES010000011.1:30123-34362 GCF_983723665.1 Cobetia sp.
ACTGCGCGAGTCGATTCGCGTGCTGGAGGGCGACGCCTGCTACCCCGAGCTGCATCCGGCACTGTCGGGCCGCCGCTTTGATCGCCTCTTCAGCCAGCACCTGCTGGTGCATCTGAGCGACAAGGTCAGCACGCTCACCCAGTGGCATGACTGTCTCGAGCAGGATGGCTATCTCCTGCTGCACGAGCCGGTGCTCAGCGTGCAGGCGCAGGCGTTTGGCGAGCGCCCTGCCCTGCCACTGCCCTGGGCGCTGTCACCGCGTGGCGATCAGCTGGCCAGTTGCGAGGAGTTGCATGAGGCGATGGCCAGCAGTGGCTTCGAGGTCGATGCCCATGTCGAGCTGACCGATCAGGTGCTGAGCTGGCAGGCGCGGCGCATGCGCGAGAGCACCAGCGAGCAACCCAGCGCCTACCGGGATGATGCGCCTGCGCCCTCGCCGGCCATGCTGGCCGCCCGCGGCCTGACGCCGGAACTGGTGTTCGGCCCGGCCTTTTCCCAGATGCAACGCAACCTGATGCTGGCCCTGGAAGCCGGCTGGCTGGAGGTTCACCTGTGGCGCCTGCGCAAGCGTCCTGCCAAGCAGTGAAGGGCACGATGAATCAGTAGAACTCACCGCAGGGATGCGGCGAGGAAAAAATTAGGAAACAGCGCTCGCAAATGACTGGCATCCGCCTGCCTCAACCGTTATTCTTGCCAGTACAGTCCCGTTCGGGGGATAAGCCGTTCGTTACCCGTCAGCATGTGAGGGTAATGTGCCCGACATGATGACCGCATTGCTTCGTGTTTCATCGATACCCACGAGTCAGTGCAACGTTTCCCGATGCTCGCGCAACGTTTCTCCGGGAATCTGTTCATCAAGGGCGTGATCTGATCAATCACTCCCAACAGCATCAAAGATTCCCTCACGGGAAAACCGAAAGGGCCTCCACTTGGAGGCCCTTTTTTTGTCTGCACGCTTCGATCCAGTCGCTCAGGTCTAAATGTTCAGGCCTAGTCGCTCTGGCCTGCAGGCGTCGAGCTGAAAGCTCCGCTGCGGCGCATCACGACTGCCAGCCGGCCAGCACCTCGAGGTGATCACGACGCGCCTGACCCGGTGTCACGGCCGCCAGTCGCACCCGGGTGCCCGGCACACATTGCCCGAGCTGTGCGCAGGCCAGTGGCGTCAGCGCGCCAAGGCGCGGGTAGCCGCCGATGGTCTGGCGATCATTGAGCAATATGATGGGCTGGCCATCGGCCGGCACCTGCACGGCGCCCAGCGGAATGCCCTCGGACACCATGCCCGCTCCTTCACGCTCGAGACGCGGGCCGGTCAGGCGCACGCCCATGCGATCGGCGCGCCCATCCACCGCCCATTCGCTGTTGAAGGCGCGATAGAGGCTGTCGCCACTGAACTCGGCGATCTGCGCCCCCACGACCAGCGGCAACTCCAGCGCCTCGCCTTCCCTGGCGGCCAGCGACTGCTGCCATGCCTGTGCCGAGGCCGGCAGCTCGCGCAGCGACAGCTCATTGCTGGCAGCCGTCAGCACATCACCGCTGGCCAGTGCCCGCCCTTCGCCATCCAGCCCGCCGAGGCCGTCGCGCACCGTGCTGGCGGCACTGCCCAGCACCGGGGCGACATCCAGGCCACCGGGGAAGGCCAGATAGGCGCGCAGGCCAGCAACGGGACGCTCGAACTTGAGCTGCTGCCCGCTGGCCACCTCGAAGGCCTGTCCCGGCGCGAGCGCCTCGCCGTCGAGGGTCGCGGCCAGGTCCGCACCGCACAGCGCCAGAGTGCCGGCCTGTTCGACCTTGAGCAGCAAGCCGCCGCCCATGGTGATCTCGAGTCCCGGCGCATCATGGGCGTTGCCCAGCAGCCAGTTGGCCCAGCCCAGCGACACCCAGTCCGCCGCGCCGCCCTGGGTCACGCCCAGGTGACGCACGCCCAGACGGCCAGCATCCTGCACCAGCGCCAGTGCACCACTGCGTTCGACGCGCAGCGTCGTCTTCGTCTTCACGTCGCTCATGCGCGTTCCTCCAGCGGGGTGACATCGCCGCCCAGGCGAACGAATTCCTCTCGGCTCACGGAGACAAAGCGCACGCGATCACCGGGCATGAAACGACTGGACGGTTCACCGGCCTCGTTGCGCCCGAACAGGGTAATGGGCGTTCGGCCCAGAATGTTCCAGCCACCGGGTGAGCGAGACGGGTAGATGGCGGCCTGACGGTCGGCGATGCCGACGCTGCCGGGGGCGATCTTCTGGCGCGGCGTCTTGAGGCGCGGTGTGGTCAGCGCCTCTTCCAGCACGCCCATGAAGGCGAAACCGGGCGCGAAGCCGAGGGCGAACACGCAGTAGTCATGCGCCCCGTGACGCTCGATCAGCGCCTCGACGCTGATGCCCAGCCGCGCGGCGATCGGCGCCAGTTCCGGCCCGACACTGTCGTCATACCAGACGGGCACTTCATGCAGCTGGCCCTGCTGGCCACTGCCCGGCGCGAGATCCGCCAGCGCGGCCTGAATGCGGGCACGCGCCTCGCCTTCTTCCAGCGCGGCCACATCGTAGTGCAGCAGCAGCGTGGTGTAGGACGGCACCAGATCGACCAGCGCCGCGCCGAAGGCCTCACGCAGCGCACTGTCGGCGGCCAGCACCCAGGCCATGTTGGATTCCTCGATGCGATCGAACAGCCGGATGATCAGCGAGTCCATGCCGACGGTCTCGAGGCGCAGTTGCGGTGACGTGCCACGGCCGTGGCTGTCAGCCCCCGCCATCAGGCACCCGCCAACGTATCGAAGGCTTCACGGATGGCGCGCACCGCGGCCACGGACTCGGCGTTGTCACCGTGCACGCACAGCGTATCGGCGGACAGCACCAGATCACCGCCGCTGCTGTCGGTCAGCGCTTCACCACGCGCCAGCGTCACGGACTGGGCGATGATCACCTCGCTGTCGTGATGCACGGCGCCCGGCTCACGACGCGACACCAGGTGGCCGCGTGAGTCGTAGGCGCGGTCGGCGAAGGCCTCGAACCACAGCGTGATGCCCATCTCGTCGGCCAGCGCCTGCATCGGCGCGGGGTTGGCGGTCGCCATCACCATCAGCGGCAGGCTGGCGTCATAGCGCACCACGGCCTGCATGACGGCGCGCAGCAGCGTCGGGTCGGCGGCCATGTCGTTGTAGAGCGCGCCATGCGGCTTCACGTACTGGACGCGAGTGCCCTCGGCGCGACAGATACCATCGAGCGCGCCGATCTGGTAGAGCAGCATGTCCTCGACCTCGGCAGGCGAACACGCCATCGAGCGACGGCCGAAGCCTTGCAGGTCCGGATAGGCCGGGTGCGCACCGATGCGCACGTCATGCTTGACCGCCAGACGCACGGTGCGGCGCATGATGCTGGGGTCGGAGGCGTGGAAACCACAGGCGATATTGGCGCAGTCGACGAAGGGCATGACCTCTTCATCCAGACCGATCTTCCAGTTGCCGAAGCTTTCGCCCATATCGCAGTTGAGCAGGGGGAGGGAGGGAGCAGAGCGGGACATAGCGGAACCTCACAGGTCAGATCTTGTGTGTTGTTATGCCTCCACTCTATGTAAGGGGCCGCCTTGGTATCCAATCGTATTTTATGATTCGTCATATCGGTGAAATCTTTCATCATCTTGCGCCATGAAAGCACCGGCCGTGTATCGCTTGCCCGACAGCGCGCATCATGCTTCTGTCTTGGGCGAGCCGAGCGGTGACTTCAGGGCCTGTCACCCCGCCCACCGCTGGTCTGAAGTCATTCCTTGCTCAGCCGAATCCCCAACAACAACAGGAGTTTCACCATGGCCGTCAGCGACCCGTTCCACCTCGCCATCCAGGTCCGCGATATCGCCGAGGCACGCCGCTTCTATGGCGAGTTTCTGGGCTGCCCCGAGGGCCGCTCGTCCGACAGCTGGGTCGATTTCGACCTCTATGGCCACCAGTTCGTCTGCCACCTGAACCCGGCGCTGGCCGACCCGGCAAGCGCCGTCGCTCAGCACCGCAATCCGGTCGATGGCCATGGCGTGCCGGTGCCGCACTTCGGCGTGGTACTGGAGATGGACGCCTGGCAGGCACTGGCGGACCGCCTCATCGCCGAGGGCGTCACCTTCGAGATCGAGCCCCATATCCGCTTCAAGGGCGAACCCGGCGAACAGGCAACGATGTTCTTCCTCGACCCCACCGGCAATGCACTGGAATTCAAGGCCTTCAAGGACCGCGAGAGCCAGCTGTTTCGCAAATGACGT
>NZ_CFDJES010000011.1:34462-38977 GCF_983723665.1 Cobetia sp.
GATGAAAGCTGACGCCCCGCGCCGCATGCGGCAAGATGGGCGGTCTTCACGATTCATCACGGGGCATCTGCCATGTTCGACTTCAAGGAACTCGAGGCCTTCGTCTGGGTGGTCCGGCTTGGCTCGTTCCGCAAGGGCGCGACCAAGCTTCACCTGACCCAGCCCTCCATCTCGGACCGCATCAACCGCCTGGAAGCCACCGTCGGCGAATCCCTGCTGGAACGCGCCACCCGCCCCATCCAGCCCACCCTGCGCGGGCGAGAGTTCTTCGCCCACGCCGAGCGCCTGCTCAGTGGCCGCGACGAAGCCATGCGCCTGTTTCAGGAAGAAGGCGCCTTCTCAGGCACCCTGCGTCTGGGCGTGATCGAGACCATCGCCAACAGCTGGTTCCCCGCCTTCATGCGCCAGCTGGCCGAACGCTATCCCAAGCTGACGCTGGAAATGACCGTCGATATCTCGCCCTCCCTGCATCAGCGTCTGGCCGACAATGATCTCGACATGCTGTTCGCGATGGACAGCGCCGCCATGGGGCCCTACGCCACCCAGACCCCGCTGTGCACCTTCGAGATGGGCATGTTCGCCTCGCCGACCCTCGCCGGGCAGCTGGCCGAGGATGGCGAGCGCTTCGCCTCCACGCCATTCATCTCCTTCAGCAAGCAGGCGCGCCCCTATACCGAGCTGGTCAGCTATCTGTCGGAACAGGGCATCACCCAGCCCAAGGTGCACTGCACCAGCACCCTGATGACCATCCTGCGCATGAGCAGCGAAGGGCTCGGCATCGGCGTACTGCCGGTCGCCACGGTGGAGGATGTCATCAGCCACGGCGAACTGGTGCGCCTGCCACTGAAGACCCCATTGCCGCCAATGGTCTATGAAGCCATCTGGCGCAATGCCAACTATCCCGATTTCTGCGCCAGCGTGGCACGCCTCGGCCGCCAGTGTGCCGAGACCTACTCGCAGCAACACGCGCATTCCGATCCCTGACCAGGCCGCCTGTCATGCGCTGAGTCAGGGTTGATCGCGCCCTGCCCTGCATCAGATCAGCGTCAGACCAAGGTCTAACAATATCGTCAAAGGCTTTCATGCGACGACACTGTGAAAGATTTCATCGATACTACGCATCAGAATTAACGATTGGACGGGATGGCCCGTCGCTTGAAGAATGAAATTGTCTGCCGACAACATTCAATAATAATGAGGAACAGGACATGCGTAAGCCCAACGATTCCCTCACTCGCAAGACCCAGACAGTCAAGTCCTTCGCCTGGCTGGCGACAGTGGGTGCCCTGGCCTTCAGTGGCTCGGCACTCGCGGCACAGTGGAACCTCGCCACTCCGTATGGCGATGCCAGCTTCCACACCAAGAACACCAAGCAGTTCGCCGAGGACGTCACCGAGGCCACCGATGGCGAGCTGACCGTGACCGTGCACAGCGGCGGTTCCCTGATCTCCCACGGCGAGATCAAGCCTTCCGTGCGTCGCGGCACCGTCCAGGCCGGTGAGATCTTCCTGTCGATTCTCTCCAACGAATCGCCGGTCTACGAGCTGGACACCCTGCCGGGCGTCGCCTCCAGCTACGAAGAAGCCTTCGCCCTCTGGCAGGCCTCCAAGCCGGACATCACCGAGCTGTTCGCCAAGGAAGGTCTGATGCCGCTGTACGCGGTCGCCTGGCCGGCCCAGGGCATCTACACCGACTTCGACCTGACCGACGTCTCCCAGCTCAAGGGGCTGCGTATCCGCGCACCCAACATCAACACCCAGCGCTTCGTCGAGAACGTCGGCGGCAAGCCCACCGAGACCGAAGAAGCCGACATCCCCACCGCCTTCAGCACCGGCCGTGTCGACGCGATGATCACCTCCAGCTCCACCGGCAAGTCCATGTCGGCCTGGGATTACGTCAAGCACTACAACGACGCCAAGCTGTGGCTGCCGAAGAACATCGTCTTCGTCAACAAGCGTGCCTTCGATCGTCTCGACGAGAGCACCCAGCAAGCCGTGCTCGATGCCGCCAAGGCCGCCGAGACCCGCGGCTGGGAAGCCAGCAAGGCCGATGCCGACGAGAGCGCCAAGGTGCTGACCGAGAATGGCTTCACCATCAGCGAGCCTGACGCCAAGCTGGCCGAAGACCTCAAGGCCGCCGGTGACAAGCTGTTCCAGGACTGGAAGTCGCGTGCCGGTGAAGAAGGCCAGCAGCTGCTCGAGCGCTACCGCGCAGACCTGGATGCCTGAGATTCGCTCGCAAGCCCGACTGCCCGGCGCTGAATGCTGGACATGCGGCCGAGCGCATCGACCGTGCACTGCCTGAGCAACGTCTGAGCATTGCCTGAGCGCTGCAGATGTCCTGACTGACCCCAGCTGCAGCGTTGCTATCCCGCCACGCGATATGCCACTCGAGACTCCGACACCTGCCGTCCGCCGGCAGGTGACCCACGGACAAGCCTGTGCGCAGCATCGCGTGGCCACCCTCACCTTCCCTGTGAGCGCCCGTCATGACCTATTTCTTCGACAGACTCTATCGCCTCGGTGCGTGGGGTGCGGCGGCCTGCATGCTGCTGATCTGCACCCTCGTCAGCCTGCAAGTCTTCCTGCGCCTGATCGACGCCATCATGGTGATGTTCGGCGCCGAGCGTCTCGGCTTCGAGATCTCCGGCGTGTCGGAAATGGCTGCCTTCCTGCTGGTCGGCGCCACCTTCCTGAGCCTCGCCTACACCTTCACGCATCACGCCCATATCCGCGTGACGCTGGTCATCAACCGCCTGCCGGCCGCCGTGCGTGTGTGGATCGAAAGCCTCGCGCTGCTGATCGCACTCGGCCTGAGCGTGTTGATCACCCATGAACTGGTACTGCTGGTCGGCGAGAGCCTCGAGTACCACGACATCTCCTCCGGCCTGCTGGCGCTGCCGCTGTGGATTCCGCAGAGCGTGCTGGTCGCCGGTACCGGCCTGCTGTGCCTGGCGATTCTCGAGACCCTGATCGCCACGCTGCGCACCGCCTTCACCGCGCCCTCAAGCTACGTGGCGCCCGAGCCCGAAGACGGAGCCGAATGACATGCTGACACTCATCCTCGTCACTCTGCTGGCCCTCGCCTTGCTGCTCGGCAGCGGCGTGTGGGTCGCCTTCTCGCTGATCGGCACCGGCTGGATCGTGCTGACCTTCTTCTCCACCTTCGAGACCGGCCCGATCCTGGCCTCCGATTTCTGGGGCGCCAGCTACGGCTGGGACCTGACCGCCCTGCCGATGTTCGTGTGGATGGGCGAGATCCTGTTCCGCTCCGGGCTGGCCGACAACATGTTCCGCGCGCTGGCACCGTGGCTCAATCGCCTGCCGGGCCGTCTGCTGCACTCCAACATCATCGGCAGCGGTCTGTTCGCCGCCGTGTGCGGCTCCTCCGCCGCCACCTGTGCCACCGTCGGCAAGATGACGCTGCCGGAGCTTGAACGTCGCGGCTACGACAGCAACCTGGCCATCGGTACCCTCGCCAGTGCCTCGACCCTCGGCCTGCTGATTCCGCCGTCGATCATGATGATCGTCTATGGCGTGGTCACCGAGCAGTCCATCTCGCGTCTGTTCATCGCCGGTGTCCTGCCGGGCATGCTGCTGCTGGCCCTGTTCATGGGCTACCTGGCGATCTGGTCGAAGGTCGTCGGTGAGCCGCAGGGCCGCGCCGGCCATGACGAGCCGCACATGGGCTTCATGGCCAAGCTGCGCAACAGCGCCCAGCTGATTCCGCTGCTGGCACTGATCGGCGGCATCCTCGGCAGCATCTACGGTGGCCTGGCGTCACCCACCGAAGCGGCCGCGGTCGGCGTGGTACTGTCGCTGATCATCGCGCGCCTCAACGGCCACATGACCGCCGCCACCTTCAAGGAATCGCTGTTCGCGGCGCTGCGCACCTCGTGCATGATCGCCTTCATCATCGCCGGTGCCTCCTTCCTGTCCTCGGCGATGAGCTTCACCCAGATTCCGATGCAGCTGGCCGAAGGCATCGCCACCCTGGGACTGTCGCCGACCATGCTGCTGGTGGTGTTGACGCTGTTCCTGCTGATCCTGGGCTGCTTCCTCGACGGCATCTCGCTGATCCTGCTGGTGACCTCCATCATCATGCCGGTCATCGAAGCCGCCGGTTTCGACCTGATCTGGTTCGGTATCTACCTGATCATCGTGGTCGAGATGTCGCAGATCACCCCGCCGGTCGGCTTCAACCTGTTCGTGATCCAGAGCCTGACCGGCAAGGACATCATCACCATCACCAAGGCGACACTGCCGTTCTTCCTGCTGATGATCTTCTCCATCGTGCTGATGCACGTCTTCCCGGAGATCGTGCTCTATCTTCCGCAGGCCATGAACAACTGATCATCTGACCCCGATGCCAAGGATGGCAGCTGGTAGCGCTTCCAGACTCAGGAACCGCAGCTGTCGGCACCTCTATCGGTCGACCCTTGCCTCAAGGGCGCCGAGCGTCACGGCAGACATACGGTGACGTGCTTGCAGACCTCCCCTCGGGGAGGTCTTTTTT